>JAPKDN010000702.1 GCA_028822575.1 Alphaproteobacteria bacterium
GCTTGGAAACGCCTTTTCAGCCTCGTCGAGGGCACGTTTGTAGACCTCTATTTGCTGGACGATCGTGTCGATCCGGTTGTGAGGGTTGATCATCCAACTATCGGCGAGCCGGGCCGCGCGCCTGATAGCTACATCCGCATTAGCACCCATCCAGATCGGTGGGTGCGGGTCCTGTTGTGGGCGAAGCGAGCAGGTCGCCTCTGTTAATTCGAAATGTGAACCCGTCATGGTCACTTTGTCTTCGGTCCACAGCCGCTTGATCGCTGCCAAATTTTCTTCAAAACGCTTCACGCGTTCCTTACTGGTCGTGCCGAAGGCCTTGAACTCCACTTCTCGATAGCCGAGTCCCACGCCAAAAATCACCTTCCCGCCGGAGATCAAATCGAGGGCGGAGAGTTGCTCCGCCATATCGAGTGGTTTTTGCAACGGCAGGAGTGTGATCGAGGTGATTAGTTTCATGTCAGCCACCTCGGCAGCAGCGCGCGAGAGGAAGGGTATCTGTTGGATTTCCTGGAACGGTGTTGAGCTGTAATGCTGCGATTTGGTGATCGCTTTAAAGCCTAGCCTTTCCGCCAGGCGGACTTGCTCCAATAATTCTTCCAGCCGCGCGGGCATATCGTCGCCTGGGGGATACTGGCCGCGAATATTGAGGGAGAGGTTCATGCTCATAGCCAGGGTCTCGTCTAAGCGGTTACAGATTCGCCGGCAATTAAGCCAGTAATTGCCGCTTTGATCAATCCACCCACATAGCCGATGGTGCCACCACCTTCCAAGCCACCGGTCGATCCACCGACAGCATAGAGACCGTTGATGGTGCTGCCGTTGGGCCGTTTGACCCGCATTGTGCCATCGATGGCTATACCGCCCATGGTGTTGGTAATGCCCACAACCAATGGAATTGCCAACAGGGCGCTCGTATCGAGTGGAGCGGCGGGGACCGCATGATCACTCCGCAGTATGCCTTGAGCTAAACGACTGCCGTCTTGCAGGCAGTTGTTATAGCTTTCAATGGTTTCGGTTAGGGTGCCGGGATCCACTTCGATTTGGCGTGCCAAATTAGCGGGGCTGTCTGCATGGTAGACCGTACCTCCGGAACGCTCGATGGTCGGGTTGGCGGGATAAACCGATTTGACACCTGGTCCCTTTTCCCAAATGTCGCGGTCGAAAATGGTGAAAGTAGCAGCCGGATTGTCGAAGCGAGAGACCACATTCGACATATAAATGCCACCGAGACCCTCATCCACGAACCGACGGCCGGTATTATCCACGACTATGGCGGCAGCGGCGATTTGATCGAGCTGTGGATAGGGACTGAAGCCCTCCCGTTGCATGGCCTCACGCGCAAGGAAATGGCCGTAGAAGCGCTCCATGAAAATCAATTCAGCACCGACGGCCTCCGCCATACGGATACCGTCTCCAGTCGCCGTACCAGCACTCCGTTGGACCAGTAAATCGGGTCGTTTGGCGATGTATTTGCCAACCATGTTGGGGTTCCCTTGGAAACCGCCATCGGCAATCAATACTGATTTTGCGGAAACCTTAGCCGAATCAACCTCGCCGATGCGGACGTTTACTCCCAAACATGCGTCACCTTCCATAAGGAGGTCTAGAGCTTCCGCGCCACGGTGCAGCGTGCCACCAGTGGCCAACAGTTTGCGGGTCAGCGTCTTGATCATCTCGTCGGGGCCGTGGCCTGGCCAATCCAGCCCGGCCAGCATTGGCCGGTGTGGCGTCACCATGAACTTGTGCATTGGTGTCGGTCCCGGCGAGAAATCGACGCCGTGGTCACGCAGCCAGTAGATGGTGCGCGCGGCATTCTCTGCGACGACAGTGGCAAGATCTGGGTCGGCCTCATCCTTCGTGACCCGGTTGATCGCATCGACCAGGCCGCCTGGATCCGATGTGGGGTCGGTATAGGCGACGTGAAAAGCCCCGCCTGCGAAACGTGAATTACAGGGGTAGCGCTCATCGACACCCCGTTCGAACACGTGGACGGTGAGGCCTCGTTCGGCGGCAGCAACGCCGGCCGTCAATCCGGAGAGCCCACCGCCGATCACGGCTAGGTCGGTTTCGATAGGGTGGGATAACGCAGTGTCGTTCACGTTGACGGCTCCTTTGAAGGATTTCTCATAATGGTAAGCTAAGTAAGGCTGGCCGCCTTGGCAGTGATCAGTCCCTTGGTTGCGGCTTTGATTAGCCCGCCGACATAGCCGAGGGCGCCCCTGCCTTCAAGCTCTCTGGTCGTCTCACCCGCGGCGTAGAGGCTGGATATTGGTTGCATCGCGGTACAATTCTCGGTTTGCCATGGATGTATCGTCAGATATCAATGCGAAGGCTTTTCAACGCGTCTTCATCGAGGATGACGCCGAGCCCGGGACCGTCCGGGATCGGCAATTCGCCGTCGACCGGTCGCAGTGGGTTCTCCACGATATCCTCGGCCAAAGCGCCACTGACACCGACCGCGAAGACGCCGGCCATCAGCTCGGTTGACCAAGAGCCGCACATATGAGCGACCGATGCGG
>JAPKDN010000703.1 GCA_028822575.1 Alphaproteobacteria bacterium
TGGGCATCGTCAATGCCGGCCGACTGCCGGTTTTCGACGACATTCCCGAGGATCTGCGAGGGCGGGTCGAGGATGCCGTCCTGAACCGACGCCCCGACGCGGGCGAACGCCTGCTTGAAATCGCCGAACGCTACCGCGATCCGGCAGAGGTCGTGGTCAAGGACCCGGAATGGCGCAAGGGTGATGTCCGCGCCCGCTTGGTTCATGCACTGGTACACGGAATCACGGATCACGTCGTCGAAGACACCGAGGAAGCGCGCCTCGCCATGGATCGGCCCCTACATGTCATCGAGGGACCCTTGATGGACGGTATGTCGGTGGTCGGTGATCTGTTCGGCTCTGGGCGGATGTTCCTGCCTCAAGTGGTTAAGAGCGCCAGGGTGATGAAGCGGGCCGTCGCCCATCTCGAACCCTTCATGGACGCCGAAGCCGAGGGCGGCGCCCGCAAGGCGGCCGGCCGGATCGTCATGGCGACGGTGAAGGGCGACGTGCATGATATCGGCAAGAACATTGTTGGCGTCGTGCTGCGCTGTAACGATTACGAGGTGATCGATCTAGGCGTGATGGTTCCCGGCCCAGAGATCCTGGACCGGGCTGTCGCCGAGGGCGCCGACATGATCGGCCTCTCAGGCTTGATCACCCCGAGCCTGACGGAAATGAGCCGGGTCGCGGCGGAGATGCAGCGGCGGGGCATGGCTCAGCCGCTTCTTATCGGCGGGGCAACCACGAGCAAGCTGCATACCGCGGTCAAAATCGCGCCACAATTTGACGGATCGGTGACCCATGTCTTGGACGCCTCGCGCGCGGTCGGTGTGGTGCGCGCGCTGCTCACCTCAAGAACCCGGGACGCCTTCGTCGCGGAAGTCACGGCCGAACAAGAAAAGTTGCGACGGGCGAATGAAAACAAAAGCAAGGGTGCCAATCAGTTAACACTGGCCGAAGCGCGGAGGCGGGCGTTGAAAATTGATTGGTCGGGACCGGCGCCCCAGAAGCCCAGCTTCATCGGAACCCAAAAGTTTCTCGACTGGGATATTAGCGCGCTCGAGGAGCGTATTGATTGGCGACCGTTCTTCCAGACTTGGGAACTGGCGGGACGCTATCCGGACCTGCTCGACGACCCGATCGTTGGCGAGGCAGCGCGACAGTTGCACCTGGACGCGTTGGCGATGCTTGCCAAGCTGAAACAGGACCCCAGAGTCCGCCCCGCCGCCATTCTTGGGTTTTGGCCCGCCGAGACTGTCGGCGACGATATCCAGCTTTTCACCGACGAGGCGAAAAGCACCCCCCTGGCTCGCATCCATACCTTGCGCCAGCAACGCAAGCATTCCCAATCCGATCGCCCCAATCTGGCGCTGGCCGATTTCGTTGCTCCTACCGGTTCGGTGGCGGACTACATCGGCTGTTTCGCCGTGACCGCCGGCCCTGGAATCGAAACGATCGCCAACACGTACGAAACCGATGGTGACGATTACAGCTCAATCCTGGCGAAGGCGCTTGGTGATCGGTTAGCCGAAGCGCTGGCGGAACATCTGCACGAGCGAGTACGGCGAGAGCTCTGGGGCTACGCACCCGAGGAAACCCTCACGAACGAAGACCTGATCGGCGAGAAATATCAAGGAATTAGACCGGCGCCGGGCTATCCCGCCTGCCCGGACCACACTGAAAAATCGACGCTGTTCTCCCTTCTTAATGCCGAGGTGGAGATTGGCATGAGCCTGACCGAAAGCCGCGCCATGCAACCGGCGTCTTCGGTAAGTGGTCTTTATTTCGCACACCCCCAAGCCCGATATTTCGGGCTTGGGCGGATTGGCTCGGATCAACTCGCAGATTACGCCGCGCGCAAAGGTTGGAGCTTGGATGAAGCCAGAACCTGGCTTGCCCCCAACCTGGACGACGATACGAGCGCCGCCGATGGAACTGACGGCACCTCGAGAGAGGCCGACGCGCGCGCCGCTTGACACTTCTGCCAACAAGTCGCTACACGCGCTTGTTGTTCCTAGAAGGATTCGTCATGGCTTCCGCCAACATAGACAATCAAGAGCCCGGTAGCGAGGCACGGCCGATTGTCATTGTCGCGCTGATGTTGGCGACGACGCTTGGCGATTTCATCGAATACAATTTATTCGCGGCGTCCTTCAAGCGTCAGTACCGGCATGCGCGTTTGATCGCTTATTACAGACGGGACCGTCCATTCAAGGACGGGATAGTCGAAATGAACCCGGAAATCGACGAATTTTGGGTCATGGACAACAAAGACACGGTCGAGACCGAGTATTTCAATGTCGCGCCTGGCGGCGGATCAGACCGGCACGTAGATATTATCCTGACGCCCTCGATGATGAATCGCGCTTTGCTCCCGTCGCTGCCGTCGCTCGCGCGTTTCCATATTCCCACAGCCAAGGCCCAAGCCACCCATAACTCCCTGGTCGAGAATGGTATTGATCCAGAACGCTGGTACTGTGTGCTGCATTATCGCGAACCCTCTTACCAGGCGCGAGGCGCGAACGCCGACCGTGATAT
>JAPKDN010000704.1 GCA_028822575.1 Alphaproteobacteria bacterium
AGATCGTCGGCAATATCTCTAATCAACTTAGGCATACCGACAGTGCGTTCCAGAAACCCATAGCGAGATAATATTTTCTGCTGTCCGAACTCATCACAATTTGGGGTGGCGAGTCCGAATTTGCCGACATGCGCACAGCCCATGATCGTCTGCCAGAGCGCACCAAGGCTCGGCTATCGGGCTTGGTCTCTGACATGACCCGCGGCACTCCCGTCTTGCCCTAGGCGACATGCGCTATGGAGGAGGAACAGCAGAAACTATTTCGGCCGATTGATTGGCCAATCCTGCAGCATCAGCCGTCGTCTGGCGCGGCTTAACTCTAATATTGGCGCCCACGCTCATTGAATCCACGGCGTGACCGTGCCGGAAGCCCGCATGCTGCTCATGGATCTGCTGGGACAGGCCACCCGGCCGGAATACGTTCATAGACACGAATGGCGATTTGGTGCCCTGGGACAATCAAACTATCTTATTTCGAGGCCGTGCCCTGGGTCTGGCTGAAAGACGGGAGCTGAAAAGGGTAACAATACTCGACGACGTGGGAGGCTCGGCGCCACGCTAAGGTGCTTTAGGAGATCGTTAGTAAAGTGGCGGTTAACCTTCGCCCCTTACGAAAACCAAAGCCGAGCCACTGATGAACCAGCTAAAGCCCCCTCATTCTTCGTCAAAGCTTAACGACCCGCAGGAAAACTCGTCGTTACCCTGCAACCAGACGGTAATCTTGGGCGCGTTAACCCCCAGCTATACAACCCGGCGGGTTATTGGGCGACTAGCAAATAGCTACACGCTTAATTGAGTGGCGTCATCAGCGTAGAGGGTGTCTGCCGGCGCTACGGTCTTTCCCTCAAGGAATACGGTTCTTTGCATCGTATGATCGAGCGGCATAGCTTGCACGGCTTGCGCAGCATCAAGTTGCAGGACGATCGCGATGGCTCCAGACAGGTGCCACCTTTATCAATGACCAACCAGCTCGTTATTCTGACATGGTTGTAATCTCCGAACCCCTATTAATCCTTCCAAGCTCCCTATGCCGAACCGACTTCGCCGGACCTAGACCATATCCCAACCTTTGGTGGCGCAAAGCGGCATGAATCCCTTCAGGGCCAATGGTTGGGCAGGCATCTTCATATTTGGCAGGAACAATTCCTGTTAATTGGTTGTTCTATTTTAGACTTAGCCTTGATATAGTCTTTATAGGAAAAATTTGCCTAGTGCCTCTTTACTGAGGTAATTAAAGGATATATAAAATTTTAGTTAAAATTTGTCGGCAACCTAAAGCCATCTGGAAAAGCCGATGGAGCCGGTTGGCCTCTACATCCATTTGGATGGCGGGGCCTCTGTCCGCCAAGGAGACATCGAGATGAATCCTTTCGCAGAACTCATTCGCAATCTTGGCCCAGTGCGCGTCGCCGCCCTGGTTGCAACCGGTATAGCGGTTCTTGGATTCTTTATTTTTCTAAGTTCACGCCTCACCTCGGGCGGCACGGCGCTGCTTTACGGCGATCTTGACCCCGCGGATAGCGGTCAGATCGTCCAAATCCTAGAATCCCAGAAAATCGCCTACGACGTTAAGGCCAACGGAACCCAGATATTTGTTCCCGGCGACCAAGTTCTGGGGCTACGCGTGACCCTTGCCGAGCAAGGACTGCCCGGTGGCGGATCGGTCGGTTATGAGATCTTCGACGACAATCAAGGTATCGGAACCACCGGTTTCGTCCAAAACGTGAATCTCGTGCGCGCGCTTGAAGGCGAACTTTCGCGCACCATCAGCGCCATGCGAAACGTCCGCGGCGCCCGCATCCATCTAGTGATGCCACGACGGGAATTGTTCAGTCGGGAACGCCAGGAGGCCAGCGCTTCCGTCGTACTGCAGGTTCAGGGTTCCGGACGTCTTGGCAAGGAACAGGTCTCGTCGATTCAACATCTTATCGCAGCGGCCGTGCCGAATTTAAGTCCCGATCAGATTTCCATCCTTGATGACCGGGGCCAATTGCTGGCCCGGGGAGAAGGCGAAGGCGAGTCATCCGGCGCCGCCAACACCGCCGAGGACATGCGGCTCGGGTTCGAAAATCGCTTGCGCCAATCGATCGTCGAACTACTAGAACGAACAGTCGGCCTGCATCGAGTCCGCGCGGAGGTAACCGCCGATATCGATTACGACCGTGTCGTTGAAAACGCCGAAATTTTTGATCCCGACAGTCAGGTCGCTCGGTCCACCCAGACCGTGCAAGAAAACGAAAGCAGCAACGAGTCCGAAGACCAAAGCACCGTTACGGTCCAAAACAATCTTCCAGAAACCGAGGCTGACGCTGCGGGAAGCGGAAATACCGCCTCGAATCAGGTGACTCGAAGCGAGGAGACCGTGAATTTCGAGATCACGAAGACAGTCCGCAAACGCGTTAAAGAATCCGGCGAGATCAAAAGGATCTCCGTCGCGGTCCTCGTCGATGGCGTTTATGCCGAAAACGGCGACGGCGACATGATCTGGCAACCGCGTAAAGCCGAGGAGCTGCAGCAACT
>JAPKDN010000705.1 GCA_028822575.1 Alphaproteobacteria bacterium
CGATCAGGCCGTCCATCAAGGTCATAGTCTTGGGTTATTTTGGGCTGGTTTGGGCTGGTTTGGGTCATATAATCGAGCCATCACGGCCACCGCCACGATCGCCAGGGAGGCCGGCTGACAAACCGCCATCACCTGATGGTCTGGACCCATTTTTCTCATGAAATTAATTAGATACGCGACATAATCGTCAACATTGAAGCTACCGCTCGGCAGCGGCACCGTGGCCGCGTACTTCCAGTCGGTAATGCAAAAATCGTGATTCGACAGCAACCCCCGCACAGTGTTGCGCAACAGGGTCGAGAAGTGCCCCAACATCGGCGCAACGATCAGGATTTTTGGGTCCACGTGATAGCCCTGACGACGAAACCGCAGCAATTTGCCGAACGGTTTGTCCACGATCATCTCTTCGGTGACCCGAACCCAGGCGCCATTGATTGCGGTTGCTGGGACCCGCCATTCCGGCTTACCCCGTCGTTGCATCATTCCTTCTACCACCTCAAGGGCGGTTTCGGAGTTTCTCCCAAGCGCTGCGGTGAATTCCGAGAGCATGGGGCTCTTTGATATCGCCAGACCAGACCGCGCGGCGGCGTGCATCGGCGTCATTAACGATCGGTTAGCCTCGTAGAGGGAATAGAGCAAAATTCGCCTCGCCATGGGTCCGAGTGGCCGAAAGGGACCCTGATTCCAACAGGAAAACAAGGCCTTTCAAGATGCCTCTTCCCGGAGGGAAGGAATACGCCAATCGGAAGGACAAGTTCTCGTGCGCGCTGACGCCTTACCCCGGGTTGAGAGGCACGGCGAAAGTTCTAACAATCCCGTTATGGAGATTTTGGAACAAATGTCACTCCTTGCTCTCGCGCGCGTCAATCTTCAACCTTGATGCCATCACAAAAACCGGAGCCACTAATCATGTCCCAGAAGCTTACCGCCGGCGGCGCAATGCCGGAAATCACCCTGCCTACCGTCGGTGGCGGCGACGCCAAGATTGGCGGCGCCAAGGACCGCTGGCAGATGGTTATCGTCTATCGCGGCCTCCATTGCCCGATCTGCAAGAACTACACCGCCAAGATCGAGGCTCTGAAGGACAAGTTCGACGAACTGGACACCGACATCCTATTTGTCTCCGGCGATAACGCCGAGAAAGCCAAAATCTTCGCCGAAGAGGTTGGTCTCAACCTTCCCGTGGCTCATGACCTATCGGTGGATCAGATGCGCGACCTCGGTCTGTACGTGTCCGACCCACGCCCGACCGAAACCGATCGCCCCTTCCCCGAGCCCGGCCTGTTCGTGGTTAACGAAAAAGGTCAGGCACATATCGTGGATATCTCCAACGCCCCCTTCGTGCGGCCGGAGCCGGAACTGATTATCCGCGGCATCACACACATCAAGAAGAACGACTACCCCATTCGCGGGACATTGACTTAAGCAAGCCCAAGACCAAGCCGAGGGGCAGGCTGTGGCTCGCCCCTTTTTGCGCGGCTATCGGTTACTTCTCCCGGTTAGTCGTTCTTGCCACCGATCATTTCAAAAATGATCGAGCAGTCCCGATCGCCAAGCCCGTTGTTGATAGCCAATTGGTACATCGACCGGGCGGCGGAGGCGAGCGGGGTTGGTAGCCCTTCAGTTTGAGCGGTTTGTTGGAAAAGCCCTACATCCTTGGCCATCAAAGCGTTTGTAAACCCTGGCTTATAATCATTGGACGATGGGGCGTTTTCGAGAATACCGCCCTTGGGGCAGTATCGTTCCATGACCCAGGAGCCGCCAGATCCTTTCCCGATGATGTCGTGAAGCACATTGAGGTCCAGGCCAAGACGTTGCCCGAGCGCCAGAGATTCACTAGCCGCCGCGATGTGAATACCAGTCAAAACGTTATTGCAGATCTTCGCGGCTTGACCGTTACCCGCCACGCCGACGTGGATGCTTTCCCGGCCCATACCGGCATGTATCGGCTTTGCGCGCTCGAAAGCATCCGCCTCGCCACCACACATGAAAATCAACGTCGCGGCATGCGCCGCCGCCATGGCGCCGGAAACCGGTGCATCCAACATCGCCAGACCGCGCTCAAAGGCGATCGCGTTCAACTCGCGGGCGGTATCGATATCGATAGTGGAACTGTCCATCAGCAGCGCGTCCTGGCGGCAATGCGCCATCACGCCGTCATCGCCTAGATAGACCGAACGCACATGCTTTGCGGTGGGTACCATCGAGATTATGGCATCGACATCCGCGACGGCGTCGGCGATGCTTGAAGCAGATGCACCACCGGCCCCAACGAAGGTCTTGGTTGCTGCAGCCTGTGGGTCATACCCGACGACATCATGCCCCGCTTTCACAAGGTGTGATGCCATCGGCAGCCCCATGGTGCCTAACCCGATGAAGGCTATTTTCGACATACGATTCTCCAGGTTTCTATTGTCTTATGGCGCGGGGGATTGGTGGTCCGACAGATCCGCGGACAACTTAGATTGGGATTTTCCAGATAACAAACTCTCCGGCCAGGAATTCAGG
>JAPKDN010000706.1 GCA_028822575.1 Alphaproteobacteria bacterium
TTGTTCTACGATCAATAAAAGACGAAATGTCCGGGCGCGTCGCGCGGGTCACGGTGGCCGATGTCGCCAAGGTCGAGTTTGCCCATAAGACCCCCGTGGCCCGCATTCGCATGATGGGTCAAGCGGCACTCGCGCTTCCAGTTTATCGAGAAACCGGGGCCAACGTCATCGAGGTGATGAAGGAAGTCCGCGCCTCCGTCGAGGAATTGAATAGAGAGTCTCTCGCGCCCGAAAACCTTGTTCTCACCCAGGTCTACGACGAGACCACCTATATTAACTCCGCGATCGAACTTGTTCAGCAGAACATCTATATCGGCGGCGGCCTGGCCGCGATCGTCCTAATGTTGTTCCTCCGGAGTTTTGGCGCGACCCTGGTCGTATCCCTGGCGATTCCGGTTTCAGTTATCGGTTCTTTCGTCGCCATGGCCGCCATGGGGCGATCCATCAACGTCATTTCCTTAGCCGGACTTGCCTTCGCGGTAGGAATGGTTGTCGATGCCGCTATCGTAGTGCTCGAGAACATTTACCGACTGCGTCAAGGAGGCATGCCGATCCGCGAAGCCGCCTTCAATGGCGCCAACCAGGTCTGGGGTGCCGTTCTCGTTTCGGCCCTAACCACCGTCATGGTGTTTATCCCCATTCTCGTGATGGAACTGGAGGTCGGCCAGCTGTTCCGTGATATCGCCGTGGCGATCTCGGTGGCCGTGACACTCTCATTGTTGGTATCCATAACCGTCATTCCGGCTCTCGCGAGCCGATTGCTGAAAGGCGAGATCACGGGCGCGGACGGCGGTCGACGTCTCCCCATGATCGATCCTTTTGCCCGCGGTTTCGTGAACATGGTTCTGGCCTTCACGCAGGCGGTCTCGCGTCGCCGCACCCTTGCGGTAGGAGTCGTTGCGTTGATCACGTTGATTTCAGGCCTTGTGACTTATAAATTATTGCCGAAACTCGACTATCTGCCCGACGGCAATCGTAATCTCATCATCGGCTATGTTTTACCTCCGCCGGGGTACAATCTTGATACGATGACGACGATCGCCAGCAAGGTCGAAGGCGCGACAGAGGCCTTGTGGGATCCGGAGAAAACCCGCACAGAGATCGAGGATGGCACCCCGACCATCGAACGCTTTTTCTTTGTTGCGTTTCGCGCCAATACGATCGCCGGCGCGGTCGCGGTCGACCCCAAGCGCATAGACGATCTGATACCCGTGCTCCAAAAATCACTTCATTCCGAGCCCGCGACCTTTGGTTTTTTTAACAAACGTTCGATCTTCGGTCGCGGCGTTGGCGGTTCCCGATCCATCGACCTTGATGTATCCGGCGGCTCGCTGGAGGATATCGTCTCAGTGGCCCAACGGGCGTTCGGCAAGGTCAACGGGATCCTGCCACGAAAGAGCGGCACCCAGGTACGGCCCCGCCCCGCGCTAAGTCTGGGCGCGCCTGAAGTTCGGGTTATGCCGGACAGATTGAGATTAGCGGATAACGGAGTGACGGCCCGAGATCTTGGTCAGACGGTAGACGCGTTCAATGACGGTCTGCGGATCGCTGAGATTACGGTGGGCGGCGAACGCATAGACCTGACCCTACGCGGCCCCGAAAGCCATATTCTGGCGACTCAGGGGATCAACGACCTACCCGTGGTCACCACTGACGGCATGATCGTGCCAGCCAGTTCACTCGCGGATATCCTGGTGACCTCCGGTCCCACCGAAATACGTCACCGCGAACGTTTCAGAACCATCACCCTACAGATCAAACCCCCAGCTGATATGCCATTGGAAGTTGCGATGGAACGCATTCGGGACGAAGTCATCGCCTCCATCGAAACCGAGGGCGTGCCCGGCGGCGTCAAGCTGCGGATGTCTGGAACTGCCGACAAACTTACCGAGACGTGGGACGAGATGGTAGTGCATCTCATGATGGCGCTGGTGATCGTCTATTTGGTCATGGCGGTGCTGTTCGAGAGCTTTCTGTACCCACTAATCATCATTCTTTCTGTGCCGGTGGCGGCGGCTGGCGGTGTCGCCGGACTGGTTTTCCTGAGCCAGTTCCAAAACCAAAACCTGGACATGTTGACCCTTCTGGGATTCGTCATCCTAGTTGGAATCGTCGTTAACAACGCGATTCTGCTGGTGCACCAGACATTGCATCACCTGCGCACAGACGGCATGGCTCCTGACAAAGCGATACTGGAGGCAACCCGCAACCGGATCAGACCGATCTTCATGTCAACGCTGACTAGCGTGCTTGGGATGCTTCCCTTGGTGGTATTCCCGGGCGCAGGTTCAGAACTTTACCGCGGACTTGGTTCGGTGGTGATCGGTGGCCTGACGCTGTCCGCCGTCCTCACTTTGTTGATCATTCCGCCGATGCTCTCGCTGTTCCTCGCCGCGATCGAGGGCGGACGCCCGATGGCGCCCGAGACCCCCAAGGTAAAGGCTATCCCCGCTGAATAACCGCGTCCCGGCATAGGAAGGACCAGTCCTGCTCGAGGTCAGGTCA
>JAPKDN010000033.1 GCA_028822575.1 Alphaproteobacteria bacterium
CCAGCAGTTTAGCAGGGTTGGAGGTGACCATCGCAATGATTTTATCCAAGGGTATGCCTAGGTAAATCAACTCGGTCATGGCGATGGTCAAATTGAAGGGTGCCACGCCAAAGAACGGGTTTTCCCCACGTGCCTTGTCTTGGTCAGCATCCGGGACCGAAACGTTATAGCCGTGCATATCGGCCCCAAGCGTATCGGGGATAATTCCGGCGTCGATGATCCGTTGGGCTGCGTCGAAACTGAAATGCGAGCCATGGCCGACATCGACTAGGATCCCGCGCTCGTTGATCGCCTCCAGGAGGACTGGGTGGATCTCCCCAGTCTCCGAGACGAAGCCGCCAGGATGTCGGGTGAAGGGATGGGCAAGTACGTCGCCGGGTTTCATCACCGGGATCAACTCTCTTATCAACTCCTCGGCGTCGGGGATGCGACCGGAATCGTCCGTCGGCCAAAGCTGACCCAAATGGATATAGAGCGGCAGGTTGGTGTTGGTGGCAATTTCCTGGCCAAGCTTGATTACCTCTAGGCCCCAACGCGACTGACCGCCGATTTCGGCGTGCGCCTTGATGCCTTTCACGAGATCGAGATTCTCCAGTGCGACGCGGGTGGTGTGCTCCACATTGACCCCGGTTGGGCCATAGAGGTCGGGATAGAGATGGCCCTCCATGCCCCCAACCAGATAAGATGAGATATAAGCTAGGCAGCGACTGGCGGATTGTTCGGTGACGAAGTGACGAAACCCACCAAAGGTCATGCAGCTCGGCCCGCCCTGGTCGATCAGGGTCGTGACACCGGAGCGAACGCCGACCAAGTCCGCTTCTAGGCCGAACTTGCCGGTGACGTGCTGATAGACATGGGCATGGGTGTCGATCATGCCGGGTATCACCAACCGATCGGTCGCGTCGATGCGATTGATCGCCCGGTGCTCTTTCAGGCTTGGCTCCACCGCCTCGATCTTGCCATCGCGTATGCCGATATCGTAGGTGCCGTCCAGTCCAGCGACGGGGTCAATCAGTCTGCCATTCTCGATAATGGTTTCCATCGGCGCGAGCGTCATTGGCTGCCTCCCTCTTCGCTGGAACAAACACTCTTGCGATCTTATGGACGCTCGGGAGCCAAGAAAACAAAAAGTTGTGCCCCGCGCTGATATAACGAACCTCAACGTTGCCCACGCGCCGACCGGCGCGCCAGTAATATATGGAACGGTAAGAAAAATGGATGGTGACCTGACCGCTGAGGTTGATCTAGACGGCTTTGCCATTGGCGCGAGGATGCCTCGGCGTGAGGACCATCGGTTGCTGCACGGTAAGGGCCGGTTCGTCGGGGATATAAAACTTTACGGCATGCTGGAGATGGCGTTTTTGCGCAGCCCGCTTGCGCATGCCAGGGTCAGCGGGATTACAAAGCCCGGCGGTGCAACAGATCGTGTCTTCGTAGCTACGGACTTGGTCGGTGTCTCCGGCATTCGGGCCGATTCGGGATTGCCGGGATTCAAAAGCTCGACCCAACCGATTTTGGCCACTCGCAAGGTCCGTCATGTTGGAGAGCCGATTGCCGCCTGCTTGGCCGATTCCAGGGCTCGAGCCGAGGATTTGGCGGAACTGGTCGAAGTTGAGTTCGAGGAGCTCGGCGCTGTTCACGACCTTCGACGCGCGCGCGATCCGTCCGCCCCGCTTCTTCACGATGATTGGGGTGATAACGTTTTCCTGGAAAGCGCCGTCGATATCGAATTCGAGGCAGCGATACAGGACGCCAAGTCGGTCGTCACCAGACAGTATCAGACCGCACGCCAATGCATGGCGCCGATAGAGGGCCGGGGACTGGTTGCGGTATGGGATCGGACACTGGAGGTCTTGACCGTCCATTCCGCTACCCAGATGCCGCATATCGTGCGTACAGGGCTTGCCGGATGTCTCGGCCTTGATCACGGGCAGATCCGGGTAATCGCGCCGGATGTCGGTGGGGGTTTCGGCTATAAGGGAATCTTGCTCGCCGAGGAGGTTTGCGCTGGGTTCCTGGCGATGAAACTGGACCGGCCGATCCGTTGGATCGAGGACCGGCGCGAGCACCTTACCGGTGGCGCCAATTGCCGTGAGCACTATTACGAGGTGACGGGTTACGCCGCCGCCGATGGTGAATTGCTGGCCATGGATTGCGAGGCGATTGTCGATTCTGGCGCATATTCAGCCTATCCATTCTCGGCGTGTCTGGAATCCGCCCAGGTCGCCAGCATTCTGCCCGGGCCTTATAAATTGCGAGGCTATCGCTGCAAGACCTGGTCGGTGGCGACCAACAAGCCGCCGATTCTGCCGTTCCGCGGCGTGGCGCGAACCGGTGTCTGTTTCGCTATGGAATCGATGATGGACGCCTTGGCGCGCGATCTCGGCATCTCGGCCGAGGCGATCCGCCAACGCAATCTGGTGAATGCCGAGGAGATGCCGTTCACCAACATCACCAACAAATTTTTCGATAGCGGCGATTATCAAAAGGCACTTAGCCGAGCCGTTGTCGCGATCGACGTGGCCGGTATCCGCGAGGAGCAAAAAACCCAAAGTAACAGCACGCGCATCGGTGTTGGCCTCGCGGTGTTCTGCGAGCAGGGGGCCCATGGCACCTCGGTCTATCACGGCTGGGGCATTCCAATGGTCCCGGGTTTCGAGCAGGCGACGGCGCGACTGACACCGGATGGCGGGCTGGAACTCAGGGTTGGCGTGCACAGCCATGGTCAGGGGCTTGAGACTACCCTGGCGCAGATCGCTTACGACCGGCTCGGTATTAATCCGAACAAGGTCAAGCTGGTACACGGCGATACCGCCTATACGCCTTATTCCACCGGGACCTGGGGCTCGCGCTGTATAGTCATGGCCGGCGGTGCGGTGGCGGCGGCCTGCGACTCGCTGGCTGATCGCATTAAGGGGATCGCGGGACACCTGCTGCAAGGCGACGCGGAAGCCGTGTCTCTTTCCAGCGGTCAGGCCTTGATTGGATCGTCGGCGGTCAGCGTCGAGGAAGTTGCCCGCACCTGGTATCTAAAACCACAGCTTTTGCCTGACACCGTTGATCCGAGAGGGTTGGAGGCAACCGAGGGCTACAAGACTACAAAAGACACCGGGACCTTCTCCTATGCCTGTCACGCAGTGAAGGTTCGGGTCGATTTGGATGTTGGGCATGTTGAGTTGCTGGACTATGTGATCGTCGAGGATGCGGGAACGATGATCAATCCGATGATCGTGGATGGTCAGGTGCTCGGCGGGGCGGTGCAGGGAATTGGCACGGCGCTGTTCGAGGAAATGCCTTTCGATAGCTCTGGGCAGCCCTTGGCATCGACTTTGGCAGATTATCATCTCCCCGTTGCCAGCGACATTCCGGCGATCCGCATCCTACATATGGAAACCCCGTCGCCGCTCAGTCGGTTTGGCCAAAAGGGAATTGGGGAAAGCGGCGCCATCGGACCACCTGCGGCGATCGCCAACGCAGTGAACGACGCACTCTCCGATATCGGGGCTGAGGTCACGCATATCCCATTGACACCTGAGCGGGTTCTGGGCGCGCTCGCCGCAACCGAGGCCGGGGGAGACGAGTCATGAAGCCAGTAAATTTCTCTCATGTCTTTCCGGCGACGATTGCCGACACGCTGGCCGGCCTTGGTCAAGAGGGCGCGTCGCTTGTCGCCGGCAACCAGTCTTTGGGGCCGATGCTGAACTTGCGTCTCGCGCGCCCCGATAGGGTAATCGATCTGTCGTCGCTCGATCGGTTGCGAGCGGTCGAGGAAACCGACACCCATGTGCGGTTTGGGGCCCGTATCACCCATGCCGAGATCGAGGATGGCGAGGTGCCCGATCCCACCGGTGGTTGGTTGCGGGACGTGGCGGGGCATATCGCCTATCGTGCGGTGCGAAATCGAGGTACGATTGGGGGAAGCCTCTGTCACGCCGACCCGGCGGCGGATTGGGTGATCGTGATGACCACGCTCGGCGCCACAGCGATCATCGAGGGGGCATCGGGAGAGCGCCGGGAGCCGATAGAGAATTTCATCACCGGGCCCTATGCCACGGCCTTGGAAAAGGGTGAGATCCTCGTCGCCGTGGAGGTCCGTCAACCGGGACCCGATGCACGTTGGGGGTACTGGAAATTCGTCCGGCAAACTGGCGATTTCGCCAAGGCTAGTGCTGCGGTCTATATCGATCCTATCCATGGAATTAAGCGGTGCGTTATCGGCGCGCTTGGCCGACAACCGGCGGTTTTGGATGATCCCACCGGGTTGTTGGACGGGAGTGTTAAACCTGCCAACGCAATCGCCAAAGCCCTGCCGGACCGGCTTGCATCGTCTTTGACCATGCACGTCGTTGCCCTAACCCGAGCCTTATCTCAAGCGTTGTCCCACGAGGTGGTGGCATGACTGAATTGGAAATCAGCCTAAGCGTGAATGGCGAGACCTTTAGTCGGACCGCCGAGCCACGCACCCATCTCGCCGATTTCATTCGTGAGGACCTATTGCTTACCGGCACGCATCTTGGTTGCGAGCAAGGAGTGTGTGGGGCTTGTTCGGTGTTTGTGAATGGCCGACCCACCCGATCTTGTATCACTCTGGCGGCGTCCTGCGAGGGCGCCGATGTCCGCACCGTCGAGGGCTTCGACGATGACCCTTTGATGACGCGCATTCGCGATGCGTTCACCAGACATCACGGCTTGCAGTGTGGCTATTGCACGCCAGGTATGTTGACCACGGCCTATGACATCGTACGCAGGCTACCCAACGCCGGTACCGAACGGATCCGGCGCGAGCTGTCGGGGAATCTTTGCCGCTGCACCGGGTATTCAGGCATCGTCGCCGCGATCGAGGATGTTCTGGCTAATGATCCACCGAGTGCGGCTTTGAAACCAATGCCGCACTCGGTCCCGGGAGCAAGGGGTGGCGACGAGGTGGCGTCGCCGACCGAGGCGGCGATGAAGGCGGTGGCGGTGACCGACGGCAAGCTTCCGGACGCCGCGTCATTCGATGACGCGCTGCATTTGGCACGGACATTGAACCTTGAGACGACCGCTGTGGATGCCTGGGCAGTCCTTCGGGTCCCGGACAGGATCGTCCAATGCGTGCCCGGCGCCAGTTTGATAGGGGCGGTCGAGGGTTCAAGGCTGAACGGGCAATGCGTCGTCGCGGTCGGTCCGATCAAGGCGACATTCCGGGGGACCGGTTCGCTGAAGCTTGACGATGCGGGCAAAACCGGACAACTGATCGGCAAGGGGCGTGATACTGTTAGTCGTACCAGCCTTGAGGGCAGGCTCGAATTCGCGCTCGTGGAGACCGGGCCTGACGCCTGCCGACTGGATCTCGACATGCGGTACCGGCTGACTGGACTACTGTCACAATTTGGGCGACCCGAGCTGGTGGCCGAGATTGCCGAACGATTGCTCCGAGATATAGGGGCCGCGATCGGACGGGAGAGCCGAGGTGAGGCCAGGGTTGAGGGTACCGCGGCGGCATCCGCGTCCCTGGATGGGCTTTCGCTGATTTTGCTTTCGTTGAAGGCGATGGTTCGTAGAATGTTTGGTGGGCGGTGAGCGGCGGTGATGGGTGTCGAGCCGCCGGAACGGACATCGGTTGGTCATCGTGTATACTCGCTGTGGCTTTATGAGAGAGGGCGAGGGCACCCATGAGCGACGCACCTGATCTGGTCATCCGCAACGGCACCGTCGTCGATGGCACCGGCGGCGATATGGTGGAGGCCGACGTATCAATCGCCAACGGCTTGATCAACGAGGTCGGCTACGTCACCACCAGCGGTGCCGAGGAGATCGATGCGCGCGGGCGGCTGGTGATGCCTGGTTTCGTCGACGTCCATACCCATTATGACGCGCAAGCTACTTGGGCGAACCAGATCACCCCGTCCTCGTGCAATGGTGTAACCACGGTCCTGTTGGGCAATTGCGGGGTTGGGTTCGCGCCGGTGCGCCCGCATCAGCGGGACATGCTGATCTCGCTGATGGAGGGGGTCGAGGACATCCCCGAGGTGGTGATGCGCGAGGGTTTGCCCTGGACCTGGGAGAGTTTTCCCCAGTTCCTCGACACCTTGGCGGGCCGGTCCTACGACGTCGATATCGGCACGCAGGTTCCGCATGCCGCGCTTCGCGTCTATGTCATGGGCCAGCGCGGCGCCGATCGGGAATCTGCGACTGCCGAGGACCGGGCCGAGATGGCGGCGTTGGCGGCGGACGGAATCCGGGCCGGCGCCTTCGGGTTCTCGACCTCGCGTCTGTTGCAGCACCGCACGGCGGAGGGTGAGCCGATCCCATCCTATGGTGCGGCGGAAGAGGAACTGGCGGAGATCGTCGACGCGATCGGCGCCGTCGGTCGAGGTTGGCTCCAGGTGGTTGCCGATTTCGGCGATCAACAGGCCCAGGAATTTGGGCTGCTGCGTCGTTTGGTGGAGCGTTCCGGTCTGCCGCTGACGCTGACATTGCTGCAAAAGAATTCTCATCCCGATGAATGGCGCGAGCTGTTGGACCGGATCGAAGCGACGAACGCCGAGGGCCACCGGATCACCGGGCAGGTCCGAGGGCGGCCAACCAGCACCTTGCTGGGCTTTGAGTTGTCGGAGAACCCGTTCCTTGGCTGCCCAAGTTGGCAAGAACTGGCGCCTCTCGGCATGGACGCCCGCGTTGTGATCCTAGCCGACCCGAGCTTCCGCGCCCGTCTGATCGCCGAGCCCGGTGGCACCCCGGCCCAGATCAAGCGGCTTCGAGACTGGGGCTATATCTTCCCGCTGGGCAATCCGACGAATTACGAGCCGGAGCCGGAGCAGTGCATCGCCGCTCAGGCCAGCCGTCTCGGCGTCACGCCCGAGGCGCTAGCCTATGACATGATGATGGCGGGCGATGGACGCACCATTCTCTATCACCCCATGACCAACTATACCGGCGGCGACATGGCCCCGGTATTCGACATGCTGCGCCATCCCAATACGATTATCGGTCTCGGCGATGGCGGCGCCCATGTCGGGATCATGTGCGACGCCACCGACATGGTGCATGCGCTGACCCACTGGACCCGAGACCGGGCGCGGGGAGAGCGCTTGCCGATCCCGGACATCGTGCGCCGTCTGACCTTGGCCAATGCAAGGGAGATGGGATTGATGGATCGGGGCTGCATCGCACCTGGGATGAAAGCCGATATCAACGTCGTCGACTATGATCGATTACAACTCCAGGTACCGGAGGTGCGCTACGATCTGCCGGCGGGCGGCAAGCGGATCCTACAACGCTCGACCGGGTTCGACGCGACCTTGGTCGCGGGCGTGCCGGTCTGGCGCGATGGCGAGGCGACAGGTGCCTTGCCGGGTCGACTGCTGCGCAGCGGGACATAAATAGGGAGAGTGGTCATGGGCAGGCTAGATGGAAAGGTGGCGCTGGTAAGTGGTGGCGCGCGCGGTCAGGGAGCCGCCGAGGCGCGGGTTTTTGCCGCGGAGGGAGCCAAGGTGGTATTTGGCGATCTGCGCGATGACGAGGGCGCGGTCGTCGAGGCGGAGATTAGGGCGGCGGGCGGCGAGGCGACCTACTTGCATCTCGATGTGACCCAAGAGGACCAATGGCAAGCGGCGGTCGCCAAGGCCGTGGATGGCTATGGTGGGCTCCAAATTTTGGTGAACAACGCCGGCATCGTCATCCCCAGGGCCCGCATCGAGGACCGTACGGTCGAGGAATGGGACTTGGTTCAGACGGTTAATGTGAAGGGCGTGTTCCTAGGGACCAAGCATGCCATTCCTGCGATGCGGGCCTGTGGCGGCGGCTCGATCATCAACATCGCCTCAGTCGCCGGCTTCGGCCAGTCGACCACCCAGGAACCGGCCTATGCCGCCAGCAAGGGCGCGGTGCGGATCTTCAGCAAGGTCACCGCGACTCAGCACGCCAAGGACAAGATCCGCTGCAACACGATCTTTCCTGGCCCCATCGACACTGAGATGATTCACGCCGCCATGTCCGACCCCAAGGTCCTAGCCGAGCGTCTGTCGCGTGTGCCGCTGGGGCGCCTCGGAACCATCGACGAGATCGTCGCCGCCGTGATGTTCCTGGCCTCGGATGACTCGGCCTATATGACTGGTGGAGAAATGGTGATCGACGGTGGCGCCACCAGTATGTGAGCCGACAGATGAGGCCCTAGCTGTGCCCCCGCGCGAATCGACCAACGCCCCGGTGGCCTGTCCGGTTTGCCGGGCGCCGGATCCGCCGTTTTTCATGAGCGTCGGAAGCCAGGATTACCGGCGCTGTGACTGTTGCGAGGCGCGGTTCCTGGATCCAAGCCAACGGATGAGCGCGGGGGATGAACGCGCCCACTACCTGACCCACGAAAATGACGTCGATGACCCCGGCTACCGGCGGTTCCTATCGAAACTGTCCGAGCCGTTGCTGGAGCGGTTGGCGCCGAACCGGAGCGGTCTTGATTTCGGTTGCGGTCCAGGACCGGCCTTGGTGGCGATACTGCTCGAGGCCGGGCACGAAATGGCGGTGTATGATCCGTTCTTCACACCCGACGCCGCCGTCCTGGACCGACGTTATGACTTTATCACCTGTACCGAGGTTTTGGAACATCTCCACCACCCGGCGGATGTGCTGGAGCGTATCGATACCCTTTTGCGTCCCGGCGGGTGGTTCGGAGTAATGACCAGTTTTCAAACCGACGATGGGCGGTTCGCGAATTGGCGTTATCGTCGGGAGCCGACCCATGTGGTTTTCTACCGTGAGGCCACGTTGCGTTTCATCGCTGAGGAGCGGGGATGGTCCTGCGAAATTCCGACCAAGGACGTGGCATTGATGCGCAAGCCAACGCCGTTGAGCGGGGACCTGGAGTAAGGGCGCCGATCTTCACCCGCTGATGAATCATCACGCCCGCCGCGGGTTCAATTGACACCTCTGGTTGCCCCGCCCACCGTGTCCCATGACCGAGGTGGCAAGTCGAAAGGGGCATGATCATGCTTGACGATGGCGCGGAGTTTGATTTTGTCGTTAGTGGCGCCGGTTCCGCCGGATGCGCGGTCGCGGCGCGCTTAAGCGAGTCCGGCATGTACAGCGTGCTGCTGCTGGAGGCGGGCCCCAAGGATATCAATCCCTGGATCCATATACCGCTCGGCTTTCCAAAGGTTTTCACCGACGAGAAGGTCAATTGGAAGTTCGAGACCGAGCCCGTCGAGGCTCTGAACAACCGTAAGCTCTATCAGCCCCGTGGCAAGGTGCTGGGTGGTAGTAGTTCGATCAACGGAACGATCTATATCCGCGGCCAGCACGGCGATTATGACGAGTGGCGCCAACGTGGCCTGGTCGGTTGGGATTGGGATTCCGTCCTGCCGTTCTTCAAGAAGGCCGAGGATAACGCGCGCGGGGCCGATGGTCTGCATGGGGCCGGCGGGCCGCTCCGGGTCTCTGATGTGCCGCAAGCCTGGGATTTGCCCACCGCCATGGTCGCGGCGGCGATCGAGGCCGGCATCCCCGCGAATCCTGATTTCAATGGGGCGGAGCAGGAGGGCGCTGGGTTCTATCAATTCACGGCGACTAAGAAACGCCGCTGGAGTTCTGCCAAGGCCTATCTCGGGCCAGCCAAGGGTCGCCAAAACCTTCACATTGAAACCGGCGCCCATGTGCGGCGGGTCCTGATCGAGGACGGCAAGGCCGTGGGCATCGAGTTTCAGACCCGGGCGGGCGTGCGAACCGCCAAGGCGCGGCGCGAGGTCATCGTCTCTGGTGGCACTTTCGGGTCACCTCAATTGCTACAGCTATCCGGTGTAGGACCGGGCGATCTGTTGGCCGAGATGGGGATCGCGGTGAAGGCCGATCTGCCGGGTGTCGGCTCGCATCTTCGGGACCATTTCAACACCTATCTCGCGTTCCGTTGCGCCAAGCCGGTCACCGCCAATGACCTCGCCAACAGTATCCCGCGCCAGATCATCGCTGGGGCGCAATATGCGTTGTTTCAATCGGGGCCTCTGACAAGTACTGGGATTTGCGCTGGCGCGTTCCTGCGCTCCGACCCGCGTTTGGAGCGCCCAGATCTCCAGATCAACATGTTCAACTGGGCCGCCGCGTCACGCAACGTCGACGGGGTCGTCCCATTCCCGTTCTCGGCCTTTACCTTCAGCCCGGTTCATCTGCGCCCAGACTGCGACGGCTCGGTCCGGATCAAGAGCTCGGACCCCCTTGACGCGCCCGCGATCCGCTATGAGTTCCTGCGTAGCGAGTACGACAAACAAGCAATCCTGCACGGCATGCGGGTCGCCCGCGAGATCGCCAAACAGCCGGCACTGAAGGACTTCATGGTCGAGGAAGTGCTCCCCGGTCCGGGGGTGGCCAGCGATGAGGAAATGCTCGCCGATGTGCGGGAGCGGGCGGTGGCCAACTATCACCCAGTGGGAACCTGCCGAATGGGCGACGCCATGGATTCCGCCACGGACGCGGGATTGCGGGTGCATGGGATAGACCGCCTGAGGGTCGCCGACGCCTCGATCATGCCGTCGATCGTCGCTGGCAACACCAACGCCCCCAGCATCATGATCGGCGAGAAGTGCGCGGCGATGGTGTTGGAGGATGCGCGGTAGGAGAAAGTTACCCCGCCAACGCACCCTTGATTACATGCCCCGGTAGGGCTCCCGTCGCCTCGCCATGCTCTAAGGTTACCGCGCCGTTGACGATGGTCGCGGCGATACCGTCGGCCTTTTGCACCAGGCGTCGCGCGCCACCCGGCAGATCGGTCTCGACCGTCGGCAGTCGCGGTTGGATAGCGTCGGCGTCGAAGACCACGATGTCGGCGTTCATGCCGGTGCGGATCAAGCCCCGGTCGTGCATTTCCCAAGCCGAAGCATTGTCGAATGTCAGTTTGCGAACGGCTTCCTCCAAGGTGAAGGCCTCACGTTGGCGGACCCAGTAACTCAGCATATGGGTCTGCAGCGACGAGCCCATCTCCTGGCAGACATGGGCGCCTGAATCGGAGAAGGTCGCCAGGGTGCGCGGGTTCTTCAGCATGCCCAACACGTCATCCGGTTTCTCGTTCACCAGCGGTTGCACGAAGGCCAGATCCTCATTCTCGATGATCAGATCCATCATCACCTCGACCGGTCCCTGTCCGCGCGCCTTGGACAGATCGGCGATGGACGGGTCGTCCCATTTGATGTCGAACATCGGGAAGATGTTGGCGTAATCCGGCTTGCGCGGATCGGTGGTCGCGGCGCCGCCGCCCTGGAAGTCGGTACCCTTGGGTTTCATCCCGGCTTCCTCGGCGACCAGTCGGGCGCGCAGCTCCGGGTCTTGGAAGCGGACCTTTTGTTCGGCCAGTGACAGCGCTCGAATCTCATTCCATGTGGGCAGGAAATCGAACGGCAGATACGACTTGGCCGAAAAGATCGCGTTGATCGATTTGGTCGTGCCTTGTCCGAATACCCGGGCGCCAGCGGCCACCACCTCTTCCATCCATTCGTACTGATAGGTCCAGGGATTGGGATTGTCGCCCTGGCTGGTAGAGAGTGTTCCAAACATCACGGGACGCCCTGAGCCGACTGCGACCTTGCGCAACTCTTCCATGAAGGCGCGCTGGGCCACCCCGCCGGAGACATCTGGCCCAATCTGGAAGATCCCGGCGTTGAGTTCCGCCATGGCGTCGACCAGAACCTCGATCTCGTGCCAATTGCCGATCCGGCTGGCGACCGGCCCGCCATCGGGGCGGATATGGGTACTGGCGCGCGAGGTCGACAGGCCCATGGCGCCGGCCATCATCGCCTCGCGCACGGAATGCGCCATCGCCTTGAGATCATCCTCGCTGGCTTCCTGGTCCAATGCTCGCTCGCCCATGGTGTACATGCGCAGCGCGGAGTGGCCGATATAGGACGCGTAGTTGATCCCCTTAGGCAGCGCCTCGACGTTGGCCAGGTATTCCGGGAAGGTCTCCCAGTTCCAGTTGATGCCCTCTAGCATTGCCTCGGTCGGGATATCCTCGACCGCTTCCAGGCATTGAGCGAACCATTCTCGCGCCTCGGGCTTGCAGGGCGCCAGCGCGAAGCCGCAATTGCCCATGACCACGCTGGTCACCCCATGCCAGCAGGAGCAGCTTCCTAGTGGGTCCCATGCGACCTGTGCATCCATGTGGGTATGACCATCGATGAAGCCCGGCGCGACGATCATCCCATCGGCGTCGACGGTCTTTTCCGCCGGCGCCTTGATCCGCCCAATCTCGGTGACCTTGCCATCCTTGACGCCGACATCGGCCTTGAAGCGGGGCATGCCCGAGCCGTCCACGACGGTGCCGTTCTTGATCAGCAGGTCGAAACTCATGGTTAATCCTCCGCGATGATCGCACAATTCAAAAAAAAATTCTATGCTCAGTTGGTTGAGGCGGCAATCAGCGGGTGGATGAATCCGTGTGTGGGCATCTGGGATGACAACATATATTTCAGGGTTTAGGTCAGCCGCCGTTCGGGAAATAGCGCTTACAAGGCCCAATGGTTCATCGCCAATACCGCCCCACCATCACCCGGTCCAGCCCACTGGGCCCCGGAATGTCCGCATGTCCGGATAGCCGCTGACCGCCCAGGCGCCGTCGACCAGCAGGCTGCTACCGTTGACATAACTGGCATCGTCGCTGGCGAGATATAGGGCCGGCGCGGCGATTTCCTCGGGTTGCGCCGGGCGTCCCTGGGGAATGCGGGCGACGAAGGCGGCCAACGTGTCTGGGTTCTCGAAATGCCGGCGGGTCAGAGGCGTTTCCACCAGTCCGGGCAGGACGGCGTTGACCCGAAGGCCCAGATCCGCGAATTCAAGCGCCGCGTTCTTGGTCAGCATTTCAACGCCGGCCTTGGCGGTGGCATAGGCGGCGCCGGCATGCATTGGAACATGGGCGTTGAGCGAGGCGACATTGACGATCGACCCGACTTTTCTGGAGACCATGCGCCGCGCCTGATGCTTGACGCACAGGAAAACAGATTTCAGGCAAAGATCGATGGTGAAATCCCAATCCTCCTCGTTGAGATCGAGAAGATAACCGGCCCGATTTCCGCCCGCGACATTAAAGGCGTGGTCGAGGCCGCCGAAATGTTCGCTCGCTTCTTCGACAATCAAGG
>JAPKDN010000707.1 GCA_028822575.1 Alphaproteobacteria bacterium
GGATGAGAGGGGTGATCTGCTTGTCTCCTGCGTCAATCTCGCCCGGCCTCTGGGCGTCGACCCGGAAACCGCGCTGCGTCGGACCAACGGCAAGTTCGAAAGCAGATTTCGCGCGGTTGAGAGAATGCTTGGCGAGGATCTTGGGCACGGACCGGAAAAGGCCACGCTGGAGCAGATGGAAGAGCGCTGGCGCCGCGCGAAGTTGGAATAATTTGGTCAAAAACCATTGACGCACCGCCCGACCGGGAGTAGCGAGCGTTTTCCAGTTTCATTGATATGATCAACATAAGGGACACAAAGGGGAGAGTCATGGCGGCGCGAATCTTTATCGACGGCGAGGCGGGAACCACTGGGTTGCAGATCCGCGAGCGTTTGGTCGAGCGCCGAGATATATCTCTGATTAGTCTATCGGACACCGAACGTAAGGATACAGAGGCGCGGCGGCGGGCCCTGAACGCTTGTGATCTAGCCATTCTGTGCCTACCCGATGACGCGGCGCGTGAGTCGGTCTCTCTCATCGAGAATGATACCACGCGCGTGATCGATGCCTCGACGGCGCATCGGATCGCGGCGGGCTGGACCTATGGGTTCCCGGAAATGACCGCCGGCCAGGAAGACGCGGTGCGGACTGCCAGCCGGGTTGCCAATCCCGGCTGCTATCCCACTGGCGCAATCGCCTTGATCCGGCCTCTGGTCGAGGCTGGACTGTTACCGCGCGACTTTCCAGTCACGGTGAACGCGATCTCCGGCTACTCCGGCGGCGGCAGGGCGCTTATTCAACGTTTTGAGGACGAGGACGCGGCGGAGAAACCCGCCTATTTCGGCTACGGCCTGACATTAGCCCATAAGCACGTGCCAGAGTTGCACACTTACAGCCTGTTGGACCATGCCCCCATGTTCGCGCCTTCGGTGGGGCATTACTACAAGGGCATGCTGGTGCAAGTTCCGCTTCAGCTATGGGCCCTGCCCGGCGCGCCGAAGGCCCAGGTGATTCACGAGGCGCTTGCGGACCACTTCACCGGCACCGGTTTCGTGAAGGTGGCGCCGTTCGGGAATGTTGATCCCAAGGCCGAACTTAATCCCGAAGCCATGAACGCAACCAATGACATGGATCTCCGCGTGTTCTCGCGCGAGGATACCGGGCAATGCCTGTTGACGGCGGTCTTGGATAATCTCGGCAAGGGGGCGTCCGGCGCGGCGGTTCAATCGATGAACCTCATGATGAATCTGGAGCTTCGAGCCGGATTGAACCAACGCCTGGCGGCGTGATCGACGCGGCTACAAAATCGGGCGTCGGTTGTAGGGCGCTTTCAACCGACTGCCTTCAGGTTTGCTTGTCGGCATTTCTCATACCCCTGGATAGCCTGGTTAACCTCATCACGGGTGACCGAGTTGGGTTTGTCAGCGAAGGCTCAGGCGAGGAGCTGGTCGACTGCCCTCCGAATGACAACGAGTCCGATATGCATCGGAACGGTCGCGATCATTTCGTCGGTAAAATGGATGATCTTTTCCATGGGCAGGGTCAACTCAGAGTTCTCCACGACATGGGCGGAGCCAATCGTTCGTCTCGCCTCGGCTTAAAGGTCTACCAGAAAACCGCTCGCGGTACTTTGCGCGCTGTTGCTTTGGACGATCAAACCAGCCCGGCCCGGAGTTTTCCGCGCAAATCTCTCGCGCCGACAGGTCGATGCGCCATTTGAGGTCCGCGTTATCGAAAAAGCGGCGTCGTTCTTTTTTCCGCCTGGCTGTTTGGAGGGTAAAAGCCGGGAGTGGTCGACACCCGGCCCGGATCATGTCGGTGATCCGAGCCCGTGTAATACGCGGTTACGATGAAGGGTTTTAGATGGCTAACGATCGCTTGGATTCGTTCTGTTAGAAGGCCGGGAGAAATCAGGTTATCCAGGATATCATCGACGCCGGCATCAACGGGTTCCGGCCGATATCACCATTTCTCAAGCAGCTCACTAGATCCAACAACGCGCCATTCTCCAGGTCCGCGTCACCCTAAATTAAATCGAAGCCAGGTCCGAAAGGCGTGCTCTACAACGCCTGAACATCACGATAGAGATCAATATTATCATACCCTAAGATTTTAAATCAGCTACGCAGGGTGTTCGTCACAGACATATTGGTGTCGATTATGGCGATCGAAATCGCGCGTCGATTGCGTTTCAGTTCATCATCGTCCATGCCGCAACCCTAAATTTGGATAGCATCTGTTATTGGGACGGCGCCTTAAGGGGATCAGAGCAGTAAAAAGTTAACGATCATAATACGTGACGTAGTTTGATGTTGGTTCTCGGTCCGTAATTAATGCACACTCCGCGCGGGCCCAATCCGCATGTCCAATCGCCATTCCGCATATAATGATAAAATCATCAGCAATATCAATGTACTCTCTAATGGTTTTATGAAACGAAGAGAATGCCGCTTGCGGACAAGTCTCCAAACCATGGCTGCGCGCCAAGATCATCACATTTTCAAGATACATCCCAAAATCCAG
>JAPKDN010000708.1 GCA_028822575.1 Alphaproteobacteria bacterium
GTTCGGTCGATACAACTGAGCACCTCAGGTGTGCCGCCTGCCGGGCTCGGCCTTCGTTCCGGTGCTTTATGCCGCCGGCCCTGGAATCGCTTATGTGGCCGAGCGATGCGTTAGATGGCCCCCAAGTAACCTGCAAGGGATAGGTGCTGGTGAATTTTAATGGACGTTCTAACGACCTCATGTCGATGTCTGAGGTATTTGGCCTTTCAGTCAACCTAGCCGTTGTGCGCTTGCAGGAGCGTATCGTGCGCAGCCGGGTAGTGGATGTTAGCTGGCGGCTTGGCATTACCTCGGAACTCAAACTGGTCCATCCATTAGCCTTGGGTTTGATGGAGGTAGGTGGCCTTGATTTTACCGCGATATATGTCCCTTTAGTCAATCAAGGCGTCGCGTCTGAGCCGTTTTTAAATGTCGCGGTCCGAACCCTGGATGGCTCAAGATTGTATCGCCATGTCCCCATCAAGGGTGTCCGAGCGATACATTGTCATGACCGAATTTCTCAGGGGCACCGTCGCCACAGGGACCGGTCGACGGGCCGCAATACCGGGGTCTAGGATCAGTGGGAAGACCGGCACCAGCCAATACAGCCGAGACGCGTGGTTCGCTGGATTCGCAGGCAATACCGTTGCCGAGATGTGGTTTGGCAATGATGTGGGCGCGCCGATGCGCGGTGTAACGGGAGGTGGCCTGGCGGCTAGAACGTAGCGATAGTTCATGGCGCCAGGCCTCTGGCGGCTCGCCTTTCAACCCCGGTACGAGACGAGACCAGAACTGAAGGTGGGCTGGCGATCTTGGGGCGGATCACCGACCTTATTATCGAAAAAATGGTGATACCCAGGAAGGTGTTTCGGGCCCTCGGTGACGACGGAAGTGGCGAAGAGCGTGATCCATTGTTTCCTGGATCAGGTGTCCTTTCAGACCTCGCCGGTGAATAATCGGGAGTCGGATCAACCGCGTGAGGACTTTGGGAAAGAGCTGGATGTTAATTTGACTGTCTGAGCAACCGCAACGCCAGAAGGATCGCCCAGATCGGCAACACGGTCACCGCGCCTAGTAGGGTGAAGGGTGCTGCGGCATCTAAGGCGTTAATGCTCCACTGCATGATGGGGTTGATATTACCGACCATGTCACGCAACAAATTTTGTGGGTTGACGTTGAACCAATTGAGCAATAGCACGGCGATCAACGACAGGAGAATTAATTTAATAACGGTACCGAACGCGGTTCTTGGCATGGTGATGAACCCCTGCCTCGCTTTAGTTTACCGAGCGTCCCTTCAAGCCGCATGTCGTGCTTGGTAGCAATCCGCTATTGTCCCAATGATGTGATCAAGGGAAACAGGAGCACCCCCATGAACGCCATCAGCATCATCCTGGCGATTTTTCTTCCGCCCATCGCCGCGTTCCTGATGTACAGTGTTTGTCTGCGTTTTTGGCTTAATATTCTGTTTACGGTTTGTGGCGTCTTGCTGGGCATGATCTATGCCCCATGGTTGGTTGTAAAACGCGACCAATCCGGATTGAGTGAGGTTTGAAAGTGGCGAAGCCCGAGGCTCCGCCTACGATACCCAACGCTTTCATTCGAGCCATGCCGACCTGGACACCACCGACGGGGGCCCTCGGTGTGGAAAGCGGGCCGATGCGACGGATGAATTTCAACGAGTCACCCTATCCCCCTTCTCCGAAAGCGATCGAGGCGATGCGAGAGGCTTGTGGCCAGGTCAATCGCTACCCCGACGCGCATTGGAGTGCCCTTCGAGGGGCATTGTCGACGCGAACAGGCGTGCCGAGTGCGAGAATTGTGGCTGGCAACGGCAGCGATGAGCTTATTACCAGCGCTACGCGAATCGCGCTGACTCCAGGTGACGAAGTCATCGCGCCGGCGCCCTCGTTTGGCAGTTTTGCCAAGGGGGCGGCGATCGAGGGTGCGAAACTTGTAACCGTTCCAGTATGTGCTGATGGGGCTTGTGATATCGACGGGATGCTCTCAGCAGTCACCGAGCGGACGCGGCTGGTGTTCCTGGTCACCCCGAATAATCCCACCGGTGGAATGTTGAGTGGCGAGGCGGTGGGACGATTCGCGCAAGGTCTGAGCGACAATGCGCTTTTGGTCCTGGACGAGGCCTATCACGAGTTCGCTGAGCAGGCTGGCGGTGATGATTTGCTTGAGGTCATGAAGACGCGAACGGGTCCTTGGGCGATTTTTAGAAGTTTTTCCAAGGCCTATGGTCTGGCTGGGGTTCGCGTCGGGTATATGCTTTGCGGCTCCGAGTCTGTGGCTAGTGGTTTTCAGGTCGTTCGTAACGCCTTCACGGTCAACGGTATCGCTCAGGCGGCTGCGCTCGCGGCGCTGGAAGACGAGCCGCACATGCGGGCTATTGTCGCGCGGATGGCGAGGGAGCGAGACCGGCTTTCTTTGGGACTAAAGCGTTTAGGGCTTAACCCACTTCCGAGCGTTGGAAATTTCGTCACCGCGCGGACGACCCGGGTGTCG
>JAPKDN010000034.1 GCA_028822575.1 Alphaproteobacteria bacterium
CCGGCGGGGCGGGGGGGGGGGCACCTGGGGTCATTTCGGAGCGGTATATCGAGTAGACTAAATCGCGACCGAGGGTTTGGCTATGGAAGCGCATAGGTGTCTCCACCGACCCACTGGCCAAGGCCGGTCTGGCGAATAACCAAACAATCAGACTGGTAACCGTCGTTGGAATCAATCCACGGGTTAGGGAGCTGTCCAACCTAGCCGTCCGGAACCGGTTGCGGTTTACTCTCCGCGCGTTTGGCGGTTGCTTGCCAGGGTAATGATTTGATACAGCTTACCAGGTAAGCAAAGCCAACAACGCATCCAAGGCCGATCAGGATTATCGCAGCGACGCTCGCGATATTCTGTTCGATCGTGTCCAGGGCCGTGCCCATGCCCATGCCGGCAAGTTGGGCCTACCACATGTTGAGCAAAACGACCGGAAGCGCCTGCTGACTGACTTTGAGAACCGGCTTTGCCCAGCGTGTTTCCAAAAGATGGTTGCGTCCCGTGACGAAAGAGATCGCCAGACAAGCCAGACACCGGAAATAAATTTTGTACAGAAAGCTGAAGTTGGTTGTCGCTTGGGAAGGAGCCAGAAAGTCGTGACCTCACTGAAAGCCTAGATCAGGGTCCAGGTTGGCCAATGAGAGAACGGTATGCTGATCACAACGCAAGCGAGACTAAGGGTGATCAATTTAGGCGGAATGGCCGGCGCCGTGATCCACCCGCGTGAAAGGGCGAAGTCTGTCAGGAAGAGGATCTGCCAGCCCATGGGGTTAAAGAATCATTCAAGATGAGCTTGCTTGGGATGGGCCCAAAAACCTCCGTCCAAGATCCAGTTTCCGAGGTAAAACGCCAGGGAACCGGCGATCGGTAACCATGGATGAGTACGCGCCAACAGCATCGCTATGGGGGTCAAAGGCAACGCGCCCATATACATCGGCAGAGTATCGAAATAATTCAGCAGATAGGTCAGGGGTGCCAGGCCGAGCAGTGCTTCCAGTGTCGCGTTCATGAAATATTGCAGATTGAGACCGGCGACGTAATTTTTGCTGCCAAGGATGTTGGTCCCCAATACGCATAAGGCCAAGATCAGGAAGAAAATCAGGATATGAGAGGTATAGAGTTGTCAAATTCGGTACAGAATCCGCGCGATACCATACCCAAATTCCGCTCGAAGAAACGTCTCGCCGAACGCAATATCCCCCGCGTAACCTGAACAGAGGACGAATATTTCCGCCGCGTTGGACCAGCCATAGCGGGCAAGAATGAAACTGGCCCAAAGATTATTCGGGACATGGGCAATGAAGATGATAAGCATCGCCAAGCTCTGGAAGAAGTCCAGCCGAGGATCTCTTTTCTTGATTGCTTGGCTTATCCGCCCCTCGGAAAATATTATACGACCATTCGTTCACTGACGGTGGCCATACACGGCACCTATTCAATGGTCTGGAAGGAAAACAGTCAAATGGCTTTCGCGTGATTGTGACGCGAATTTAGATGACAATAGCCATGGAAAACTTACCTTTAGAACACCCAAGGGGAAATAGCCGGTTGGTCTTGGATAACGTGGACGAATGGTTGATACGGGCACAACCTTGGAAATGCATTAGGGACAACAAGACGTCATGGGGCAACATCGGTGAGTATTGAAATTTCCTCTGATCCGGCGGCGTGCGACCAAGATGCCCCCATTATCAACATGACCAGGCGACGCTGGGGTTTTCTGTTCCTGGTGGTGATCTCGATCGTCGGGCTCACGAGTGTCCTGATCACGGTGTTTCTACCGGATGGACTGACCGGGTTCGAGATCGCGATGATCGTACTCTTCGCGCTGAACACGCCATGGCTTTCAATCGGATTCTGGAACGCAGTGATCGGGTTCGTGCTGTTGCACGGATCACGGGGGTGGCTGCATAAAATCGTACCCATAAAAGGGCATGGCGATGACCAATCGCCGGTCATCAGCCGTACAGCTATAGTCATGCCGGTTTTCAACGAGGACCCAAGTCGTGTTTTGCGGCATCTGCGAACGGTTACGCAATCCTTGGACGCCACCGGGCTTTCGGCGCATTTCGAGATCTTCTTGCTCAGCGACACAAATCGCCCCCCTTTGGCGGCGGAGGAAGACCGGTTGTTCGCTGAATGGCGCGCCACGGATCTCAACCCGGATCGTCTGCATTATCGTAGACGCACCGTAAATTTGCGCCAAAAGGTCGGCAACCTGGAGGATTTTTGCGAGCGCTGGGGCGATGACTTCGACCATATGGTGGTCCTGGACGCTGACAGTCTGATGTCGGGGCCGGCGATCCTGCGATTGGTTCGGTTGATGCAGGCGAACCCTAAACTCGGGATCTTGCAGAGCCTCATAACCGGGCTTCCGGCGACGAGCGCGTTCGCACGGGTCTTCCAGTTCGGTATGCGTCACGGGATGCGTTCCTACACGACTGGCAGCGCCTGGTGGCAAGGTGATGAAGGACCGTATTGGGGTCACAATGCCATCATCCGCCTGAAGCCTTTCCGCGAGCATTGCCGGCTTCCTCGTCTCTCTGGCCGCGCGCCATTGGGTGGCGAAATTCTCAGTCACGATCAGATCGAGGCGGTGATGATGCGGAGCGCTGGATACGATGTCCGGGTTTTGCCGCTGGAAGACGGGAGCTTCGAGGAAAACCCGCCGACCTTGCAGGATTTCATGAAGCGGGACCTGCGCTGGTGTCAGGGAAATGTTCAATATCTCAAGTTGTTGTGGATGCCGGGGGTCCGCCCTCTCGGTCGCTTTCAGATCCTCCTTGCGATCATGATGTATACCGCCGCGCCGGTTTGGTACGCCTTCATGATTACCGGTCTTGCTCAGTTCGTGGTCGAGGCGCTGACCTATAAGACAACGCTGCATGACGAGATCATGGGGCCGTTTCTGACCCCGATGGCGGAGATGAGCGGCGGTGTGACTTTGTTCGTTGTTATTCTCACGATGAATTTTGCGCCGAAGGTTTTGGGTGTTATCGACGTAATGTTGCGGCCGGAAGAGCGGCGACGTTATGGCGGTGCCAGTGCCTTGGCGATTGGCGCGCTGGTGGAGGCGCTTTTCTCGGTGCTGATCGCGCCGGTGGCGGCGTTGGCGCAAACAATCTTCCTTGGCGGGCTGTTTCTTGGCAGGAAAGTGACTTGGGATGCCCAAGAGCGTGACCAACGCAGTGTTTCGATTGGCGATGCCTTTCGAGGACTGTGGCCGCAAACCTTGATGGGCATCGGGTTTGCGACAAGCCTTTGGGTTTTTGCGCCTGAATTCCTTGTTTGGGGCGCGCCGGTGACCCTTGGCTTGTTGTTGGCGGCGCCTTTCGCGTCGATCACCTCGCGTCCGGGTGTTGGGCGGGTTTTCGCCAAAGCCGGGCTATGTTCTATCCCGGAGGAGCAGGAGCCGCCATTGGAGTTGATTTGGTTGGGGTATGGATCGGAGTTGTTCGAACGTCTGCCGCAATCGGCGATTCTTGGGAAAACCATAAATTCGATGCAGACCGGGGAACAAGGCGATTGAACGCAAGTCCTGGCCCCATCGCACCGGTCCTCTTATTGTCGAGCTTCCTTGAATTTTCGCGTGGAGCTTGACCGATGCCCGACGAGGATAGTCGAGTCCCGTCCGGCAATCCGTGGACAGTACTGTCCAAACGGATAGCCTATAACAACCCTTGGATCCAGGTTATCGAGCACGACGTCCTGAACCCATCCGGCAATCCGGGGCTTTATGGCGTGGTGCATGTAAAAAGTCTCGCCGTTGGTGTTTTGCCCTTGGATGATCAGGGGTTCACGTTCCTGGTCGGACAATACCGTTTTCCCGGCGACTATTTCAGTTGGGAGCTTCCGGAGGGTGGTGGGGCCATGGAGGAACCGGCCGAGACGTCGGGCGCCCGGGAGTTGCGCGAGGAAACAGGTCTGAAGGCTGCGTTTTGGCTCCGGTTTCTGCGCATGGATCTTTCCAATGCGATCAGCGATGAGATGGCGTTCGGTCTGATTGCTTGGGACCTCGAACAATGTCCGCCCGAGCCGGAGGAAGACGAGAAAATCGTTGTTCGCCGGGTCTCCTTCCGGGAAGCGCTGGAAATGGCGATGTCCGGTGAAATTATCGACTCGTTCGCTCAAACCATGCTTTTCAAGGCAAAGCTCTTGGCTGATGCACGGGATCTGCCAGCCCCGGTTCTGGAGAGGATTTCGGCGGGATTGCGGGCATAGGCCTTTAGGGCCTCGCCCACATGCGCATCAAATTCAACCGGCCCTTTTCCAGATTGCGGATCACCTCGGCATCGCCTTTGCTTTTGACCAGGACGTCGGCTGCTTTGGCCAAATCCCCGAGCACCTCGCGTTGCTGGGGGTCGGCGATCATGCTTTCGATCCATGTGACGGCGGCAATACGGCGTCCCTTGGTGATCGGTTTGACGAGGTGGGTGTAATGGGTTGGATAAAGGACCGCATCCCCGGGGTTTAGCTTGAATTCGTGCTCTCCAAACGGAGACTCAAGGACCAACTCACCGCCTTTATACGCGTCGGGCATATTTAGGAATATTGTGATCGACAGATCGGTTCTCATGCCCGGATACGGCCCCATTAGTGCCGCGTCGATGTGGCGATCATAGCGCTCGCCTTGCTTATAGGAATTAAAGATCGGTGACAGGATGCGCCTTGGTATGGCGCTTTGGTTGAAGGCCTCGTTCCGTTTCATGGCCGTCATGACGAGATCGGAAAGTTCCCTATATTCCGGGCTGTTTGGAGCGACCTGTGTGTTTTTCTTAAGCTCCGCGCCAAGCACGCCGCCGCTCATACTCCCGTCCGCGAAGGGCATTGAAAACAATTTGGTGGCGATCGTGCGCACTTGATCCTTGGAGAGGAGCTCTGAAATCACCGCGACCATGTCGACCTCATCTTGGGTTTAAGGGGGTAAGTCTAACTAACCACGCACAGGTGGGGAAGTACGATGCACGACTTGCCGGCTTGGCTGACCGACCCTTGCCGGACTAGGCGGCAATGTTTGCCTGGCTCGGGGGAGAGTGCGGCGGGAAAGCCGGAAACCTGGGTGTTTGCAACCGGCACGGCTCTTGCGTTCCCTTATTCCCGAGAGATCGAGATCCAGTCAACGCATTTGAGTGGGAGATGACCATGTCCTTAGGCGCGGTATTGAGAGCGGGACTTGGCGCACGGGACGTCAACGAAACAGATAGCGAAGCTGGATGGGACCCGTACCCCGGCGGCGGCGATAATGGAAAACCTGCGTCGGTTTCGAACGCACTTTCCTGGAAAACGACGCTAACCAAAGAGCCTAGCCTTGGCGCTGGTCTTTCTGATTCCCTTCCTAAACCCAAATTGGCTGCTCCACCGACCCGTCGGCCGGCGAATGCGAATGCGAGCGCAAATTTGGATCTGGGACCGGAGGGTTCGGCGCACGCCAAAGGCCAAGTGAAGGCGCGCATAGCGGAACTAGGTCGTGCTCCGGCAAAGACGGCAAATCTCGTAAACCCTCAGCAATATATTCGGGAACTGGATCGGTTTCATGCCGAACAGAACCGCAATAAGACGCAAGACGCGGTTATGGACGTCGCCTCAGGAGAGGTTGAAAGGGTGGCCCGTCTCGCCGCCAAGGTTCGGGGCCGATATATCGCCAAACTCCTGGACGCTGGGAATTCTGAACAGGCTGGATTGAAAGAAGCCGAGCTTCTTGAGTTGCGCCGGTATCGGGAATCACATGAGGAGCTTTGTCGCGGTCTGGAGTTGTTGAAGTTGGCAATATCGGAGGGAGACATCGCCGTTTCTGGCATGGTCCGCCGCTAGGTTACATCAAAAATAGGCGTTCCCTAGCCTTTTTGAAACGGTATTGAATCGTAAGGTTTCACCCAGAGTGGTCTCAGTTTTTTCATGGTCGCGGGGCGCTGGTCTTTATGGCATTGATCTTGGAGACTTACTCTCGTGGAGGACGTTGGATGGCTTTGGACGATGTGACGGTTTCCTCGTTTCATGAGGATGGAGCGGTGATTCTGCGTGGTGTCTTTTCACCAACGTGGATAGAAACCCTGCGCAAGGGCGTGGAGCGCAACATGGGGACGCCGGGACCTTATACACGGAGATACACTAAGGAGGGAGCGCCTGGGCATTTCTTTGGTGATTACTGCAATTGGAGCAAGATCGCGGAGTATCGCGCGTTCTTTTTCGACTCGCCGGCCTCCGAGATCGCTGGCAGATTGATGGGCTCCTCGAAGGTCAACCTTTTTCACGAGCACGTTCTTGTCAAGGAACCCGGCACGCTGGACCGAACGCCTTGGCATCATGACCAGCCCTATTATTGTATCGACGGTCGCGATACATGCTCCATGTGGATTCCGTTGGATCCGGTATCGCGTGACACCTGTGTGGAATTCGTCGCGGGATCGCATAATTGGGGGCGATGGTTCACGCCAACCAAGTTCGTGGGGGTTCAATACGACCGGCGCGACGATGGTTTCGAGACGATCCCGGATATTGATGCCAACCGAGAAGATTATCGTTTTCTCTCATGGGATTTGGAGCCGGGCGATTGTATCGCCTTTCATTTTCTTACTGTCCATGGGGCTCCAGGAAACTCTTCGCAATCCGCCAGGAGGCGGGCGTTCGCCGCACGCTTTACCGGGGACGACGCTGTGTATGTCCGGCGCGAGGGAGAGATGTCGCCGCCCTTTCCAGAATTGACTCTGGAGCCGGGACAGCCGATGGATAGCGAAACTTTTCCCGTGTTGCGTGGGTCCTGACGGATTGCGGTCTCCTACGATCCTAGAGCCAGGCAGAATTCACCCTTTTGCGATTTCGCCTGAATTAGTCTTTTGAGAGACCGCATTTGGGCGTCGGTGGCGATTGTGTGTAGTGACGTTCTTCCGCCCAATAACCCTCTGGATGCGATACTGTATTGAAGGGGCACTCGGCCAAGATGGAGAGGCGATGTTCGACTGGTATAAGCACTGGCTAAGCCTGGGTTTCGAAGGGTTAGGGAACGTGTTGGCCCAAGGTCCTCTCATCGGTGCTTTCTCTCATGGTGATACGTTGGGCTTGCTGAGTATCTGCCTTTTTCCTCAGATTTTTAATACCTGGCGCAATGATCAGAACATGAGTCCCTACCTGACCATCGGTCGCGTTGCGGCAGCTTGCGACGCGCTGGACGCCTTCACGGCCGCTTATCCCTGTCGGCAACCTGACGCTCAGTGACTGGCCCGACCAGCCCCCGAGACCGGGCAGCTCGCGGTGGTGACCGCCGTGGTCTATGGCGGATCATGTTCATCATGGGCATGTTTTTGCTTTTCGTGCAGATCAATCGCACTGGTGGCGCGGTTCTGGCGACAGCGCTCCGGGATATGCATGGCTTGGCGCCGGCGACAATAGGGTTGGTGACCGGCGCGATGTTTCTGGCGTCCGCCGCAATACAATTGCCTGTTGGCCTGATGTTGGATCGCTTTGGCCCGCGTAGGATGGTGACGAGCCTAAGTTTTTTGGCGATTGCTGGGATGGCCTTGTTTGCGGTGGCGACCGACGCCCTCGGACTTACCGCGGCAAGGATTTTGATTGGTTTTGGCCACGGCGCGTCTATCACTGGCATTTATCTATTGGTGGTCGCCTGGGCCCCCCCGGAGCGGGTTGCTAGTGTGGCTGCGACCGTCATCGCGGTCGCGGGCGGGCTGGGTGGTTTGTTGTCAACGGCGCCGCTGGCTTTTTCGCTTGAACGGTTCGGTTTCACCGAAACGTTTCTGGCTTTGGCAGGGATATCGTCGCTGATCGCGGTGTTGATCTGGGTTTTCGTTTGCGACCGCCCTCCGATGGCAGTGGCAGCGCGTCCGCGCGAGACGCTGGGGGAGGCGTTGCGGGGACTTTTGGAGGTCATGCTGGATCGAAACCTCAGGCCAATATTTTTCATGGCACTCGGTTTTTCCGCGCCATTTACCACGGTGGGCGGGCTTTGGGCTGGCCCCTACTTGCTTGACGTGTTTGGGTTGGACCCGCCTAGTGCCGGTATGGTTTTGCTCATAATGGTTATGTGTTTGAACGCTGGAACCTTCGCTTATGGACCGCTCAACCAGATTTTCCAAAGCCCCAAAAAGTTAGTTCTGGGCGGAGTCTTGGTCATGACGTCGGCGCTTGTCGTCTTAGCCGTGTTGCCGAATCCTGGCCTAAATTCAGTTGTGACGTTGCTCGCAGTTTTCTCGTTCGCCACGCCGATTTTTGTGACATTGGCGGCCCATTGTCGAAGCTTTGTGCCGGAATACCGGGCGGGGAGGGCGATCGCCGTGGTCAACCTTTTCGGTGTCGGCTTTATCTTTCTGCTCCAAGGGGTGACCGGATGGATAATCGAGAGCCTCGCGGTTGATGGGATGCCGACCGAGTTTGGTTACCGTCTTGTGTTCGGGACGGTTGCTTTAACCTTGGTGATAACAGGGGGCTACTATGCATTCAGCAAGGACGCGCCGCCGCGTGGGTAGAGATGCGACCGACTTTTGGTTCGTTGAGGCCATTTAACCCCCGGCGCGTGCCTTCGCCACGAGATCGGTGAGTTGGCCGTCTCGTAGGGCTCCGGGGATGATTGTTCCATTGATCATGAAGGCGGGCGTTCCACGTACCGAAAGGGCTTCGCCAAGCTGACGACTTTTCCGGATGTGATTCAGCACTTCGGGTGATTGCATATCTTTTTGAAGTTGCTCGGTGTCAAGGCCCACCTCTAGTGCGGTCTGGAAGATCGCCGGTTCCGAAAGTCGGCCTCGCAATGTCATTAAGGCGATATGAAACGCTTCGTACTTGCCTTGTTTGCGCGCGGCCAGAGAGGCCCTGGCGGCGACCAGTGATTCTGGCCCCAATATGGGGAACTCTTTCAGAACGATCCGTATATTGCCGTCCTCGCGGGCAAAGGTGATCAGTGGCTCGATCATCCGTTTGCAGTAACCGCATTGGTAGTCGAAGAACTCGACGAGGGTCACATCCCCATTGGGGTTACCTAGGACCGGATCATCGGGGTCATGCTCGAGCTCATCACCAAGCGCGGCCATTCGCTGTGCTGTCTCGCGTTCTTGCGCAAGTTCTTCCCGCTGTTGCATGGCTTGGATCGATTCCATGATGACTTCGGGGTGGCGCATGAGGTAATCCCGAATCTGGGCGTCCAGCGCTTTTTTTTCGGCCGCGTCGAATGTGGCATCGTCTGCCGCCGTCGAGGGGGTCGGCGCCTGGCTCCATACGCCGAGAGCAAGAACGACCGCAGAGAGGAGCGCAAGGTGACTATTGATAGTCATATAAAAAATCCAAAGGTTCTAGATGTTGAAAGCGGTACCCTAACGAAAGTATCGTGCGAGGAACGGTTCTGGGTCCAGTCCCGTCATCGGAAGGTAGGGGAAAGTACAAAAACCACGTCCATTATTGCTTGCGGTCTCTAAGGTGGCGTTTGGCCAATTCCTCTATGTCCAGCGCGCGTAACCAGCCCGGCGCCCCACGTTTGAAATGATATTGGGACCGTTTGGCTTGTTGGATGGCGTCCTTCAATCGATTTCGTAACAAGGCTTCCTCAGCAAGCGAGAGGGCGAGCGCGCCGGACATGTTATTGCGGCCTTGCGCAGTCGCTAGCTGATGCCACGCGAACGCCGAATCGCTTAGGAATTGAATGGCACTTTGCATATGAAGCAGCGCTGACTTATTGGACTCCTCCGTATTAATAGCCAATTCTGCGCGCGCTAAATCACCCTCTATCAACGGCGCAGTTTCTAGCAGTTCGAGCGCTTTAATATAGGCTATCCGGGCCGGTGCTGGCTGGCCTGATTCCATTAATATTTGTCCCCGCAATTCCCAAAAATAGCCGTCGTTGGGATGTTCCACTAGCAAGGTATCGAGCTGTTCTAAGGCCTTGTCGATCGATGGTTCACGGAATGTCGCGATCACCCGCGCGTAACGCGCTGGGAGGCTTTGATCCGTTTCTGGGTAAACTTGAAAGGTCCGGGACGGAGACAACAGGAAGCCGGTTAGTTTCGCAACCATGCGCGCGTGCATTGCACGGAAGGTCGCTGAAGCGTCGGTCTCGGAATACACAGATCCCGCCGCGTGATTTCTAACGAATCTTATCCGGTCCCGTGTGAGGGGGTGTGTATTTGCATATCGTGACCGCCGGACTGGCGCCAATAGCTCCTGGCCACTCAGGGTTTCCAGGAACTGATAGAACCCCTTGGATGATTGTTGCGTCATATCCAAGAATCGCACGGCGGCGTGGTCAGCTGCGGATTCCTGGGCTCGGCTATACTGAAACAAAGCATTTTGACCAACTGCGGTCGTGCCTTGGAACACCGCGATACCAACATCGGGGCGCCCGGTCGCCAAGGTCGTCGCGGCGCCCAGAAATAGACCAAGAAGCGTGGAGTTCGTGCTGTCCTTGATGGCACCAGAGGTGCGCGCCAGATGACCACCGGCGATATGGCCGGTTTCATGTGCGATAACGCCGATCAATTGACCCGGGTTTTGGGTCTTCAATAAAAGGCCGGAGTTCAAGAACAGATTCTGTCCGGCCGCGACGAAGGCGTTGAGGGTTTGGTCTTTAATGATATAGATGCGCACCGCGTCGGGGCTGAGGCCCGCGACTTTGAACAATGGTCTGGCGAAGGCTCTTATGGTGGATTCGATTTCGGTATCACGGATGGGTATTCGACCTTGGGCTCTTGTGTCGCCGAGTGGCGCGAGAACACAGGCGACGAGTAAACTAACTGTAACCAGATGTTTGGCAAGATGAGCTATGCGTATCATTGGACGGCTTCCATTCCACGTCCCTGAAAAGACTTGCCAAATTCCACTGTTAAGGGAGCTAGCCTGTCGGAAGCATAAAGGAAATGCCACAGGGATGCGCGCCCTTGTTCGGGCATCTGCAGCAATCACCTGTCTTGCCTCCCTGGTGGCATGTGGTGCAGAATCTTTTGAGGTTCAAGAAGGTTTTTTTGGTGGTGTCGCCGCTGATGAACCCCGAGCGGCTCTGGTGATGCGAGATATTCTTGTAGAGGGTGGACGCGCTGTCGATGCAGCGGTCGCTGGATACTTTGCTCTGTCGGTTACGCTACCGACCTCTGCCGGCCTTGCGGCGACCGGTTCTTGCGTGGTGTTCGATCCATCATCAAAACGTTTCGAGCGACTGGAATTTCCGGCGCTGCCATCGGCCACTCAGAAGCCTGTGATCGCGCTGCCTTTAGCTCCCCGCGCCATGTTTGCGATGCATGCGCGCTACGGACGACTGCGGTTTGAGCAATTGATCACCGATGCGGAGCAACTCGCGAGGTTTGGGGAGCCGGTCTCGGCTCGCCTGGCCGCCGACCTTCGTTGGATCGATCCCAAAATACTGTCGAACCCTGCCGTCTCGAGCGTGCTCGGACTGAGTGATGGCAAGATGGTTAAAAAGGGAAAATTACTGATCCAAAATACACTTGGCGCGACCCTCGGGCGACTTCGTAGTGCCGGCATCGGAGATCTTTATAGTGGGCTGATGTCGCGGCAATTCGTCGAGGCGGTTCGGGCATTGGGGTACAAAATCGACCCCGCTCTTTTGCGCGACGCCTTACCGGCATGGAGTGACGTTTCATCATTTGAGCATGACAATCATAACTGGGCGGTGACTGGAACCAATGCGAAGAGCATTCGCCGAGGCACGTCGATGTTATCAAAGGCTTTCTCCGACAGCGGATGGTCTGGGCTTGATCAGGCGGCCAAGGCCGTGCTTTTGACGCGTGTTACCCGCGACGTCAGTGCCCGCGACGGCGGGCCGACACCGCCGGATGTTCCGGGTGCGACCAGTTTCATGGCTATTGATCGGACCGGGCAAACAGTCGCTTGCGTAATCGGAATGGGTGCGCCGCTCGGCCTAGGCAATGTTGCGTCTGGTGCTGGGATCTTCCTCCGTTCGGCCATAGATGCCGGCCCGGGCGCGGCGCTCGCCGTGATCGCCGGCAACCGGAATACCTGGCAACTTCAGCTTGCCGCAACCGCCGGCGGAGGCGAGGCGGCTTATTCAACCTTGGTCCAAACAGTTCTCAATCACTATGAAGCCGGCCAATCAGTCGCCGCCGCGATTGAGAGCCCGCGTATTCATCCGGATCCAGGCGCCGGCATACTTTATGTTGAGGACGCGATGGGCGCGGCAGTGGCGAGCGGGTTTTCTGGCATTGGATTGTCGATAAAAATGTCGCCGACGCTAGGTTTTTCCGCGCTGTTCCGATGCGTCGACGGTCTTTCCAAGAGCAACACCAATTGTGATCTAGCCGGAGACCCGCGTGGCGGCGGGCTTGTTCTGTTCGAAAGGGAAAAGTAATGGCGTTGAAGGTCTCGAGCCGGGGGCAGATCCCTCCCTTCATCGTCATGGATGTCATGCAATCGGCGGTCGACCTGGAGGCCGAGGGCAGGGACGTTCTGCATCTGGAAGTTGGACAACCCGCGACCAGTGCGCCGCGTGGCGTTATCGGGGCGGCGAAACTTGCTCTTGATCAAGACAAACTTGGCTACACGTTGGCTTTTGGCCTGCCCAGTCTGCGAGAGTGCCTTCGGGAGCATTACCAGGCATGGTACGGGGTAGATATCCCGGTTGAACGCATCGCTATCACCAAGGGTTCTTCAGCCGGTTTCCTGCTAAGTTTCTTAGCCGCGTTTGATCCTGGTGACCGGGTCGCGATGGTGTCGCCAGGGTATCCTGCCTATCGCAATATCCTAACGGCGCTCGGAATTGAACCGGTTCTCATGCTTGCGGGGGCAGAACAACGCTACCAGCCGACTCCCGCCCTGCTGGATGCTTTAGACAGGCCGGTCGACGGTTTGATTCTCGCGAGCCCATCGAACCCGACCGGTACGATGGTCGGCGCCTGTGAGATGCGCGCGCTTACCGATTACTGTCTTGCCAATGGCATTAGGTTGATATCAGATGAGATTTATCATGGTATTGGTTATGGTCAGCCCTGGATTTCCGCCTTGGAATCAGATCCAAATGCACTAGTGATAAACAGTTTTTCCAAATATTTTTCGATGACTG
>JAPKDN010000709.1 GCA_028822575.1 Alphaproteobacteria bacterium
GGTCGTGAGCTGTCGGTTGGGGTCTTTGATGGGGAGGCGCTTTGCGTCACTGAGATCCTCTCGGAGCGCGGCTTCTACGATTATGACGCCAAATACGAGGATGGCGGTTCGGTCCACGTTCTGCCGGCGGAACTTCCTGATGAAATCACCGCCGAAGCACTGTCGATGGCGAGCTGGGCCCATAAGGTGTTGGGATGCCGGGGTGTGACCCGTTCGGATTTTCGGTTCGACGATACCCAAGAGCGGGTCGGGGATTTGTATTTATTGGAGATCAATACCCAGCCTGGAATGACCGCGACATCGCTGGTCCCGGAGCAGGCCGCGTATCGGGGAATGGACTTTCCTGAACTGGTGTCGTGCATGGTGGAGGAAGCCAGATGCGATCTATAGGCATGGCAAAAAGACGCACTCGAACCTTGGGCGAGGCTCCCAAGCGCGCCGTGCGGTGCGCGCCGAATTGGATACGCCGCCTGCCCACTCGCGCATTGGTGTTGTCCGGGTTGTTCACGATGACTATCGCCATTTTGGGTGGCCTTGGCTGGCACGCATCGAGCAGTGGACTAGTGAATCGTTGGGTGATGGCGGGCGAGGCCAGAATCGTGGATTTGACCAAGGCGACGGGCCTGGAGGTCCGGGACGTGATGGTCGTTGGACGTAGCCGGACCAAGCGTGCCGCGTTGCTTGAAGCGATCGGGATCAAGGTTGGCGACCTGATCTTGAGCGTTGATCTTCAGCGCGTTCATTCGCGTGTATCGGCGCTAGCTTGGGTCAAGGAAGCACGGCTCGAACGTCGTCTGCCGGACACGATTTTCGTGAGCCTGATCGAACGTGAACCGATGGCGCTTTGGCAACGAGATGGATCGCTTTACCTCATTGACCTCGATGGTCGTGTCGTTCCAAGTCGCGACGTTTCAAAGTTCTCCGACCTGCCGATCGTGATTGGCGACGACGCGCCATCGCTCGCGCGCGAGGTTTTAGTGATGTTGGCTGGAGAGCCCGATCTCGGCGATCGGGTGCGCGCCATTACCTGGGTTGGCGAGCGACGTTGGGATGTCCAGGTCGACGACCGCATAAATATTCAGCTGCCTGAACAGGACCCGCATCAGGCCTGGGCGCAACTTGCCTGGATGGAGCGGGAACACGGGGTGCTTCGGCGCGACGTTATCACTATCGACATGCGGTTGCGTGATCAATTGGTGGTTCGGGTGGCACCGGTCGCCGCCGCGCGAAAACGCGACCGCGGTCGTGACACGTGAGGGTCGAATGAGAAGGGAAACGAAACATTGAAAAGATCCTTGGCGAAATTGAAAGGCGATCTGGTTGCAGCGCTTGATATCGGCTCGACCAAGACCTGCTGTTTTGTGGCGCGGGTAGGTGAGTCGAGTCCTGCCGACGCCAATCCGGCGTTTTCTGGTGTCCGCATCCTCGGTATTGGCCATCAGGTCGCCGGCGGCATGCGCAACGGCGCGGTCGTCGACATGGAAGCCGCCGAGACCGCGATCCGTCGGGCGGTTCATGCGGCTGAGACTATGGCCAAGGAAACCGTCAGCCGTGTTTACGTTAACCTGTCTGGTGGCTATCCAATGTCCCAGACCTTTGGCATTGAGGTGGCGATCGATGGACATGAGGTCGCGGATGTCGATCTACGTCGCCTACTCGGCCATGGTCGGTCGGTTGACATTGAGACCGATCGCGATCTCATTCACTCTATCCCCATAGGCTTTTCCATTGATGGAAACAGAGGCATTCGTGACCCCCGGGGGATGGCGGGTCAAAAGCTTGGTACCCATATCCATTTGGTGACTGCAGCGTCTGGGCCGGTTCGAAATCTCTCGATGGTCGTTCAACGGTGTCATTTGGATATTGAGGGCTATGTCGCCTCGCCCTTCGCGTCGGGCCTGTCTTGTTTGGTCGAGGATGAGATGGATCTCGGCGTCACTGTGATCGATATGGGCGGTGGGACCACGACGGTCGCCGTGTTCTTCGACGGCAGCGTCGTGTTTACCGATGTGGTGCCGGTCGGCGGTGGACACGTCACAAATGATATCGCCAGAGGGCTGTCGACACCGATTGCCGAGGCGGAACGCCTGAAGACCCTTCACGGTTGCGCGACGCTTTCGCCGCTTGATGACCGAGAAACCCTTGAGGTGCCGCAAGTTGGCGAGGACGCCAACACGCAACCCAATCAGGTTCAGAAATCGATGCTCATTCGCATCATTCAGCCGCGGTTGGAGGAAATTTTCGAAATGGTGAAGGCGCGCCTCGAACAATCTGGGTTTGACAAGATCGCCGGTCGCCGCGCCGTGTTGACGGGCGGGGCCAGTCAAATGCCGGGTCTTCGCGGTCTGGCGCAACGCGTTCTGGATAAGCAGGTCCGTTTGGGCCGGCCCATCCGGATTAATGGATTGGCGGAAGCGGCTTCTGGGCCGGCGTTCTCGACCTGCGCCGGGCTGTTGGCCTACGCCGTTGATCCTGGTTTCGACGTTCC
>JAPKDN010000710.1 GCA_028822575.1 Alphaproteobacteria bacterium
TCGCCGCGTGTTGGTGAACCCGTACGACCGTGCTGTCGATCATTTGAAGGTCACCATCATAAGCTCCTGTAATCCAGCTCAATACCCGATACCAGATACCCGCCGCCCGCCATCGCACGAACCGATTGTAACAAGTGGTACGAGGACCATATTGCCTTCGGCAATGCCCGTCACGGTGCGCTGGTGCGAAGCGCCCAGAATATCCCGTTCATCGCACGGCGATCATCGACGCGAGCAACACCCAGAGGCGTATTTGGCAACAACGGTACGATCACGGCCCACTCGAAATCCGTCAGTTCGTAATCCATCAATACCTCTCGTTCCTTCGGAGGTTGAATCAGACGCGTCAGCGTTTGTGAAACTACTCTATGGGTTCATGGCCTAGTTCAACACGTCATGGAAGGCCCAGACCGGGACCCTTTCCACAAGCATCTCATCGCGAGAGTTTGTTCAATCCCAGCGACAGCGAATTCAGAGATTGAACCAACGGACGCGCGGACAAGCCAGCGGAAGGGGTCCCGGCCTCCGCCGGGATGACGGTATAAATAGAGGGCAACAACAGCATTAGAAAACGGCCACCCCAGTCGCCAGGGCGGCCGCATTTAGCGCTTAAAGCTTGGGCGAGAAATTATCCCCGATGCGTGTTCACCACCGAGATATCCACCGAGGGGCGGAGATCGGCGCAGACCTTGAGGACCTGGTGGATGTCAGAGTTGACAAACTTATCGAACAAGCTCTCGTCCACCGCCTCACCAGCATCCATCGCGGCATAAGACTGCTGCTTGAGGTTATAGTCGAAACGGGCCGCCCATTTGCGAGCACCAAGGCGCGCCGTGGTTGAGCAGTTATCGACCATGTAGGAGACGCCCTTGAAGTCCATATACGGGTTCAAGCTGTCCACCGCCTCGATGATCGACTCATTGGCGATCTCCGAATACGGGTGGCCGCGATCGGTCAACAGATCGACCTGGGCCATCATGGTCGCCATGTAGACACCGGCGGTCTCGCCGTTGATCGGCACATAGTTCCGACTTTCGTCAGCACGGACTTTCTCGCCCACCTGCCACATGTCGGTGGTGTCGATCTTGCCCATCGGGTACCGGTCGAACCGATCGGAGGCCTGAATGACGCTGCGCACCTCGTTGCCCGAAGCGACGTCGTCATAGATCTCTTCCAGGATTTCCCGGGCCGGGTGATACGAAGCGCAATAGGCCTTCTTGAAAGCCGCCTTCTCGCTATCGTCCAGCTCTTCATAGACCGCCATCAGGCCAGAGCGCGAGATGGTCTTAGAGATTGGGCCGGTGATCGACTCGGATGTGTTGGTGTAGGCCTCTTCCTTCGCCATGCCCTGGCCGGTGAAGCGGGCATAGAGACTTTCGGCGATGCCGTGAACGGCGCCCAGCAGAATGCCGCGCTCGCCGAAGATGTCGGACTTGTATTCGGACTCAAGCGTAGTCTGGAACGTGTAGGGCGAGCCGAGGCCCACCGACCAGCCGAGCGCGTAATCGACCGCGTTGCCGTTGACGTCCTGATGCACCGCGAAGGAGCTATTGATGCCGGCACCGTTAACTTCACGGCCCTGCTCGTACAGTCGGCGCACCGAAGGGCCCATGCCCTTGGGGCAGACCGCGATGACGTTCATGTCGGCCGGAAAGTCGTCGCCCACGCTCTGCAGATGGCTGAGGATAAAGCCGTGCGACAGCCCGATGGTCGAGCCTGAGCGCATTGCTTTAAAGATCGGTTTATAATTCTGCGCCAGCGCCGCGTCGGAGATCAGAAGCAGCACCAGATCGCTCTCGGCGCAGACCTTATACATCTCGTCCAGCGTGCCATTGGCCTTAGTGAAGCCGACCTTCTCAGCCTCAGCCATCGAGCTGGAACCATCACGCAAGCCAACCACAACGTTGATGTCGGTCGCCTCGAGGGATTCTCTAAGGTTCTGCGCCTGGGCCGGGCCCTGTGAGGACCAGCCGATCACGCCGATCTGCTTAATGCCGTCAAACGCCTTGGGAAGCAGCGGGAACAAGTTCCGGCCACCAGCGACGATCCGCTCCTTGGTGTCGCCCATGGTGATAACCTGGGTCTCGAAGACCTTCGATTCAAAATCAAGATTCATCGCCGTTTTCCCTTGTATCCGCAAGCGTTCCTGGAGTTGGCGCTGGCATAGGGCGGGACGCCAGGAATGTCAAGGAATGTGGGGTATCGCGATGTTAATCCGGAAAGCCTAACAGGTCATCCGCCCCACCATAATCCAATAGAGTTTTGATCAACCGGTCCAAATGCTTGAAGATAATTTCCAAATTTTCGATTTGTGTCCTCGCCTCCACTTTATCCTCCAACACCCCAGGGCATTTCTCCTGTATGGAGTTCGAATTGAGACGCTATGTTTATTTTTCTGGAAGGCTCAATTCGTGAATCGTATTGATTTGGCGTAAAGTGGCGGAAACGCTTAAGGATCGAATCGATGGAACGGCGAGCATTTTAGG
>JAPKDN010000711.1 GCA_028822575.1 Alphaproteobacteria bacterium
GAGTCGCCCGCGATGAGGTCGACGAGGCGATCGAGGCGGTTCGCGCGGCGGCGGATGATGGCGCGCGCAATGGAGCTGAGGTGCGGCTTCGCAAGGCGTTGGAGCCGCGCTGGCGGGCGCTATTGGGCCGCTTTACCACCTTACCCGAGGGCGTAAAATTCCTGGTCGACCTGCGCGCCGAGATGTTGTCGATGGCGCGCGATGACGCGGCGATCAAGGCTTTGTCCGATGATTTGCGCATGATGTTGTCGACATGGTTCGATATCGGGTTGCTGGATCTCAGACAGATTGATTGGGCGTCGCCGGCGGTGTTGCTGGAAAAATTGATCGCCTATGAATCGGTGCACGCGATCAAATCCTGGGACGATCTTAAGAATCGTCTGGATTCGGACCGTCGTTGTTTTGCCTTCTTTCACCCGAATATGCCCAACGAACCATTGATCTTCGTGGAAGTCGCGCTGGTCAACGGGATGGCGCCAAGCGTTGACCAGCTGCTTGACGAGGGTGCGCCGGAAATTGATCCCAAAACCGCCGACACGGCAATCTTCTACTCCATATCCAACGCCCAACGCGGGTTGGATGGTATCAGTTTCGGTAATTTCCTAATCAAGCGGGTGGTGGAGTTATTGAGCCACGATTTTCCGAATTTGAAGGCTTTCGCGACCTTATCGCCTATTCCCGGGTTCTCCCGTTGGCTTGAAGAGCAGATGAAGGACGAGCAAGCGGTGCTGTTGACCGGCACCGACCGAAAGATTTTGGCGGGCCTTGGCGCTGGAGCCAACGACGTGGAGCTATTGGGTGACGTGCTTGGTCGAGTGGAATGGCTGCGGGATGAGGTGCTGGCTGCTGCATTGAAAGAGCCTATCAGTCGCCTTGCGGCTCGATACTTGTTGGTCGCGAAGGGACGCGACGCGCGCGCGTTGGATCCGGTCGCAAATTTTCATCTGACCAACGGCGCCCGCGCGGAGCGGCTTAACTGGCTTGGCGACCGTTCGGAGCGAGGGCTCTCGCAATCCCACGGTCTGATGATCAACTATCTTTATCGCCTCGGCGAGATCGAGGCGAATAGCACAGCTTACCTGACGGAGCGTAAGATCGCGAAATCTTCGCCAATGCGGACCCTGGCGCTTGGTTAATATCGCGCCTGGATGTTGCGGATCGATGAAGGATTGTTGACGCGCCGAGCGGCTTCCGTTAGCCATGCCGCTCCGACCAAGGGGCTGGCCATGACAGACCGTCGAAATTGGCAAGCCTCGTGGCGCGCGCGCGGGTGTGGTGGAATTGGTAGACACGCCAGATTTAGGTTCTGGTGGCGAAAGCCGTGGGGGTTCAAGTCCCTTCGCCCGCACCAAAGTGCCGGCGCCCAATTAGTGGGAGCCGGAATTATGGGGCCAGTCGAGCTCTTGGTCGAACGGGAAGAAAACACGAACAAGCGTTCGCAAGCGCTTACTATGGGATCGGACGACAGTCATGCAGGTTACGGAAACCCTTTCCGATGGGCTGAAACGTGAGTTTCAGGTTGTCATCCCGGCGGCCGATATCGACGGCAAGGTGACGGGACGGCTTAATGAACTGGCGCCTACGTTGCGCATTCCTGGATTCCGGCCTGGTAAAGTGCCATCGAAGCTGTTGAAGCAGCGGTATGGGCAGGCGGTTCTTGGAGAAGTGCTTGAGGCCGCTGTTAATGAAACATCCCAGGCGACGCTGGCGGAGCGCGGATTGCGCCCGGCGATGCAGCCGAAGATCGAGATCACCGACTTCGACGAAGGCAAGGACCTAGCTTTCAGCCTGACAGTCGAGCTTTTGCCTGAAATCAAGCCAGTGGATTTCTCCACCGTGACTCTGGAGCGGTTGACCGCCGAACCCGGTGATGCGGAGATCGACGAGGCCGTCACGAGACTGTCGGACCAGCACAAAAGTTCGGAGCCGATCACCGATGATCGCGCCAGCCAGAACGGTGATGTCGTCGTGATTGACTTCAAGGGCACGGTCGACGGCGAGGCCTTCGAAGGAGGGACCGCTGAGGGTCATCAACTGGAACTTGGCTCGAACCAATTCCTGACGGGATTTGAAGATCAGCTTATTGGTAAGAAAGCCGGTGAGAGCATCGAGGTAAAAGTAGCTTTCCCCGATGACTATGGCCAGCCCGACCTTGCCGGCAAGGATGCGTGCTTCGAGACCAAGATCATCGAAATTCGCGAGCCCAAGCTCGTTGAAATAAATGACGATTTCGCCAAGCTTTTCGGGATGGACGACATGGCCGCACTCAAGGCCGCCATGAGCACGCAAATTGAACAGGAATTCGCTCAGGCCTCCAGGGCGCGGTTGAAGCGGGCGCTCTTGGATCATCTTGAACAGGGCGAGGCTTTCGAGGTTCCGACCGGAATGGCTGATCAGGAATATGAAGCGATCTGTCGAGCGGTGAACCCGGATGCGCCCGCAGCTGCGCAAGGCCACGACCATGACCACGACCATGACCACGACCA
>JAPKDN010000712.1 GCA_028822575.1 Alphaproteobacteria bacterium
CCAGAAACAAGCCTTCCGTTATCTGCGAGAACATCGAATCTCTTCATGGCTTACTGCTGCGTAAGAAAATCTGGGAGCGTCTCAGTGGTTTTCGAGCCATCAACGAAATGCAGCGAATTCTCAGTGTCCTGTCGGCCATAGTGACCAATTTCCGCCCGACGCAATGGGCATGAGCCGTCAACGTACACAGTCGATTTATAGACCTCAGAAGACATCTCAAGCTCCTGGTATATTTCCATCAATTGACTAATACAGGAGATTTTCGGATATGGTCCCGATCATCAACTTGCCGAACAAGAAACTCGGCGACGTCCGCCCGTGAGATTATCCCGTTACGCCATAGGGCCGGTTCGTCGATGATTCTGTACTGGCCAGTCCTTCGCCCGCGCGTCAAAACCCCGGGCCGCGCAATCGTCCAATCAAGTGAACTGTTCTTGATAAGGCTTTCCTGCAAGCTCTTGTCGTTATAGGCGCGGCCAAAAATCAGTTGGAACGGAACCCGTTGAAGACGGCTGATGCTCGTTCGACTGTCCCCTGCTCCGAATCCAGTCACGCAGATGAGTCTCATGACTTCCTGCGCTTCCATCGCGGATATCAGGACACGGGTCGCGCGGGAAAATAGATGGACTGGCCGCAGCATGTCACTGAGATTGACCCCGAGAGTTTGGATAACAACCTCCACGCCGTTGAGGGCCGATTCAACATCTTGGCTTTTCAGCGCGTCGCCATTTACCCTCTCTAGCTTAGGATTTGAGAGTTCCATCCCGTTGGTGGATCGCGACATAGCTCTCACGGAGTGTCCGGCCTCGATTGCCTGACCGGTCGTCTCGAGTCCAATGCCCTTACTAGCGCCGATGATCAGAACTCGTGCCAAACCCTGCCTCCAAATAGAGGATCGCGGCATCGAGCCAAAATGCTCTCCTCAATAGTTTCTATTCCTTGTACGAGAAAAAACACCGTTTAGATCTGCGTCTTTATTATCAGCGACTGCGACCTCAGCCGCCAAATACATCGAAGAATAAGAAATGTAGCAGATGCAGATCGGTACGTCAGCAGTAACCAATCTTTGCTGTTGAGCAGATGCCGCAATAGGGCGCTGTCAGGCACTTTGGGGATTGGTTGCATTTGGTCTGACAGCGCCAATATCATTTTTGGCATTGACACGTTAATTGAGTCAGTCGGCTGAAATTCGCCGCGACCCAAGTCAGGCTGCGAGGCAGCACTCGTGAAGCCACGGTCGAACTGGATGAGGCCAGCACCCCTACCAGCCAACGTCCCCATATAGCGGCTTCAGCGTTAGTACGATTTACAAATTCACCCACATGAAAGACGAAGTCATGTTACTGCGCCGTCGCTTTCCGACGACATTTCTCTTCGCCCTGCTGTCCGCTATCATATTTGTGGTTGGCGTTTTGTGGGCCAGCGCGGAAACCCTCACTATCACGGTGCGCGATATTCGTAGCGGCGATGGTGATATTCGCATCTCAGTCTACAATTCCGCCAATAGCTTTCTCGTTGATGGGCAAACTGCGGCAACCCGCACATTATCCGCACAGGAAGGCGACGTGGAGATTGTGTTCGCGGGTTTAAAGCCGGGGACCTATGCCGCCGCCTTTCACGATGAGAATCGCAGCGGTGATTTCGATACCAACTTTATCGGCATACCGCTCGAAGGCTATGGGTTTTCAAATGGCGCCCGTGCAAGCCTCGGTCCGCCCGACTTTGAAGATGCATCGGTTTTCTTGAGCCAAATCGGTTCAGAAACCGACCTTTCATTGACGTACTGAGTGTTCTGACGCGAGCCAAATGATCGTATGCTGATCGATGACTTTACGGATGATGGCCGCGTCTCCAAGCTGGGTACCCAATAGCGTGGTGTCAGCGACCAAGTCATGGGTGGGATCTCCGAGGCCACTATATCTCACGGCGTAATAGAGAGCCGGCCTTTGTCTACGCATGACTGGCGATGTTCGTCTGGACAATAACGGCGGCTTCATTCAAGCGGCACTTGACCTGACATACCGAGGCGAGACCCTTGATGCGTCGGGATATAGCGGTGTGAGCATCATCGTGCGCGGGAATGGTGAAAAATACTCGGTTCATCTCCGCACGCTAGATAATGTGAGGCCTTGGCAGTCGTACAGGGCTCATTTCACAGTAGAATCGGACTGGGACACTATCGACCTTCCTTTCGAGACTTTCACGCCCTATCGGCTGGAAGCACCTTTGGACCTGACGCGGCTCCGACGCATCGGTCTGGTCGCTATAGGGCGTGCGTTCTACGCCGATCTCGCGGTTTCTGAGCTTGGCTTCTATCGCTAGATTCCGTTGAGCAGCCAGAGTGAGGCATTGAGGATTGTCGCGTAGACAACCCAAGCGGCGTAGGGTACGAACAGCAGACCTGCTAGGCGGTCAACGCGCCAGAACATGATTGTGTTGGTTATGATCGCGACAAGCAGAATGACGATCTCGACTAACGCCAAATC
>JAPKDN010000713.1 GCA_028822575.1 Alphaproteobacteria bacterium
CTTCGGTCAACACGCGCGTGGTCTCCTGGAATGACGCAGCCGAAATAAAGGACTTGGTCTGCAGCGATGCCTTGGTGATTCCCTGCAGGACCGGCTTTGCCTTGGCCTCTCTAAGACCTTCGGCAAGTGCCTTATCATTGGCGTCATCAAACTCATCACGATCAATGGTCTCTCCAACAAGCAAGGTGGTTTCACCGCCATCTTCGATTTCAACCTTCTGGAGCATTTGACGAACAATGACCTCTATATGCTTGTCATTGATCTTAACACCCTGAAGTCGATAGACGTCCTGGATCTCGTTTATCAGATACGAGGCCAACGCCTCGACCCCAAGAATATTTAGGATATCATGGGGAACCGGATTACCGTCCATGAGCAGATCACCGATTTGGACGTAATCACCTTCCTGAACCGCGAGATGCTTGCCCTTGGGGATCAGGTACTCGACCGCGTCACCTTCAGTCTCGGTGGGATTGACCATGATACGGCGTTTGGTTTTGTAGTCACGGCCAAACTCAACCCGCCCCTCGGACTCGCTGATGATGGCGTAGTCTTTCGGTTTGCGCGCCTCGAACAGTTCCGCCACACGCGGCAGACCACCGGTGATATCACGGGTCTTGGACGATTCCCGAGGGATACGCGCGAGAACATCCCCAGCCTGGACCTGAGCACCATTGTCTACCGACAGGATAGCGTCGACTGACATAAAGTATCGGGCCTCCAAGCCGTTCGCCAATTCCAGCACTTCGCCAGCCTCGTCCCGAAGGGTGATCCGCGGCCGCAGATCCGCCCCCTTGGGCTGTTGTTTCCAATCGAAAACAACGCGGGACGCGATACCGGTCGCTTCGTCGATCACCTCGCGCATCGACACGCCCTCGACGAGATCGACATAATGGGAAATGCCCTTCTTCTCAGTAATGATCGGGATCGTATACGGATCCCAATCAGCAAGCTTCTGGCCTTGCGTGACATCGTGACCGTCGTCCACGAGCAAACGCGATCCATAGGGGATCCGATGCCGTGCCCGCTCGCGCCCCTGAGCGTCGTTCAGGATTACCTCGGTGTTTCGGCTCATGACAATCAGGATACCCTCCGAATTGGCAACCACGTTACGGTTAAGGATTTTCACCGTCGACGTGAAGGCCGCCTCGACGCTGGACTGTTCAGCCCCACGCTGAGCCGCTCCGCCGATGTGGAAGGTTCGCATCGTCAGCTGGGTACCTGGTTCACCGATCGACTGAGCGGCGATAACGCCCACGGCCTCGCCAACATTGACACTGGTTCCCCGGGCTAGATCGCGTCCATAGCAAGCACCACAGACCCCGACCTTGGTCTCGCAGGTCAGCACCGACCGGATAAGAACCGCGTCGATACCAGCACGGTCGATCCGCTCCACGGCTTCCTCGTCAATAATCACTGCAGCGGCGGCGAGCAGCTCGCCCGATAGCGGGTCCTTGACGTCAACGGATGAGCTTCGGCCGAGAATTCGGTCAGCCAATTCCTCGATGACCTCGCCACCCTCTATTACCGCCTTGACGGTGAGGCCGTCCTGAGTGCCGCAATCGTTTTCGGTGATGATGCAATCTTGCGCAACATCAACCAAACGGCGCGTCAGATACCCGGAATTCGCCGTCTTCAGGGCCGTATCGGCCAGCCCCTTTCGGGCCCCGTGGGTCGAGTTAAAGTACTCGAGCACGGTCAAGCCTTCCTTGAAATTGGAGATAATTGGCGTCTCTATGATTTCACCGGACGGCTTGGCCATCAGGCCACGCATTCCAGCCAACTGCTTAATTTGGGCAGGTGAACCACGGGCACCGGAATGAGCCATCATCCAGACCGAGTTAACCTCCTCGCCCGGTTGTGTGGTCATCATCCGCGCCATCATCTCCTCGGCCACCTGATCGGTGCATCGGGACCAAACATCGACAACCTTATTGTACTTCTCGCCCTGGGTTATCAACCCGTCGAGATACTGTTGCTCAAATTCCTTCACCTGCCTATTGGCTTCATCGACCAAATCTCCTTTGGCATCCGGAATTATAAGATCATCCTTGCCAAACGAAATCCCGGCCGCGCAAGCCTGACCGAAACCAAGCGCCATGATCCGGTCCGCGAAAATCACCGTCTCTTTCTGACCACAATGGCGATAGACCATGTCGATAACGTTCGAGACTTCCTTTTTGGTCATCAACTTGTTGATAACCTCGAAAGTCATTTTCGGGTTGTCGGGCATGAACTGCGCCAACTTCAAACGACCGGGAGTGGATTGCACCCGCTTGATCACTTTCACACCGGTATCATCGTAAGCCTCGACCCGGGCCTGAACCTTGGTATGAAGGTGAACGGCGCCGCTGTGCAGCGCGTGCTCGACCTCCGACATATCAACGAACGACGTGCCCTCACCAGGCATGCCGGCTCGCTACATCGTCAAATGGTATAGACCAAGAATGATATCCTGGGATGGCACTATGATCGG
>JAPKDN010000714.1 GCA_028822575.1 Alphaproteobacteria bacterium
ATAGGATCCTATAGGATCCGATGAGACACACGAGACAATAGCGGGCAGGGACACCAGCACGAGGAGCAGAAGACTGTTGTTCATTTGTTTCCCACATATATTACCGAGCTTGATCTCTCGTCCGCCCGCCCGCACCCAACGCAAACACAACCACGAAACGGGATTTCCTGTTTGGGGGTCGCGGGAGCTCTCACCCCCCAACCTTCGATACGTGCGTGTGTGTTGGGGTGTGGGAGGGGAGGGGAGCGGAGATTAGGCTAGGTCCAACCTCCCCAAGCATCGCTCTACCTTCCAGGTTAACAACTCTCGCTCTTTTAGCCCAGGCTAGGTCGCATCCTCAACGAAAGACGGGGCCCATGCCTGAAGCGATTGCCGGCGCCATATATATTAGCGTTTTTAATGCCCTATCATCGTGGTCCACTTGGCATCACAATCCAGCGGCTCTGGCGTGGGCCATGTCTTGCGGCGGGGATGCGATAAATTTTTGGATCTCAATGCAGTAGTGCCTCGAACACCTACGGATTGAAGCTCGAGGAATTTTTAAACGCACATCCAATACGGACCATCGACACCAGTCCACCGCCCCTAGTGAGTCCCACCTGCCATATTGAGCAACACAGCATGCCATGCCATTAATACCGTCACCCTCGCATACTCAAAAATTGGACGACCGATGAAGATAGGCGCGTTTCTCACCAACCAGCAGTTCCTCGACACCGACATGGTAGTAGCGATGGACGAGCAGATCTCCATCGTTCATCTCATGCGGGATAACGGTTGGGACAACGTGGTCTCCGGTCAGCACTATCTGAACGAAGGCAACAATCAACAACTTCAGCTGGTGCCGTTCCTGGCGCGCCTCATCCCCGAGGCTGGCAACATGAACCTCACCCTCGGCATCCTGCTGCTGAACCTGCACAACCCGGTCTATACCGCCGAGACCGTTGCCAGCCTGGACGTGATCTCCAAGGGCAAGATTATCTTCGGTGTCGGCCTTGGGTACCGGGACACCGAGTTCGATGCGTTTGGTGTACCCAAGGGCAAACGGGTCTCGCGCTTCGAGGAATATCTGACCCTGGTGGAGCGCCTGTGGACCGAGGACCGGGTCAGCCATGAGAGCGAAACCTGTATCCTCAACGACGTTCACATGAACATCCAGCCAATTCAAAAGCCGCGACCACCGATCTGGATCGCCGCCAATAACGACCGGGCGATCGAGCGGGCGGCGCGGATGAGCGACAGCTGGTTCGTCAACCCACACTCACAGCTCGACACCATCCGCCGGCACATGGGCATATACAAGGACGCGCTTCGCGCTGCCGGCAAGCCCGCGCCGACCGAGCTGCCTGTGTTCAAGGAAATCTTCTGCGCCAAGGATCGCAAGACCGCGATGGAATTGGCCGGTCCCTACCTGCTTGGCAAATACAAGGACTACGCGACCTGGGGCCAGGACAAGGTGATGCCGGCAAATGAAAGCTTCGATCAGGAATTCGAGGATCTGGTAAAGGGTCGCTTCATCATCGGCTCACCCGAGGAATGCTACGAGGAACTGCGTCCCTATTGGGAAGAGTTCGGGATGAACCATCTGGTGGTCCGCAGTCACTGGGTCGGCATGCCCACCCAACTCACCCTCGACAGCATGGAACTGATGTCTAAGGAATTGCTTCCGGAACTACGCAAGATTGACGCCAAACCGACACTGTGAAGCTACGGTATCAGGGGGCAGAAAGGCGGGGGTACCGGCAGGACGGCAGCACTGACACGAGATCAGACCGGCGCGTTCTGGGCGACCGGAACAGCTCTAGGGTTTACAGGCTGATTTTAACCAATGGATCAAGGCAAGCCGGCGACACAGCGCCACTTTCGGTGAAACCTTGGAAAAGCGCGCTCGTTTCGACGTCGTGCCTGGCCGCGGCCCCGCGCGTTCAGCCTTGCGCCGGATCACCTCGCCGACGGAATTATCACCGACCTACCTGGAGGTCCTGAGCGGCAGCGCAATGATAGAGAGCCTCGCCTGCCTGATCGGCCAAGGTTTGCGGCTCCACCACTCCAAGATGAACAGCAAACTGCCGGGCGCGGTAACGGTGGTGAAATGGCATCAGAATTTCACCTTCGATCCGCTTTCCAACGCTGACATGGTGACCTGTTTACTATTCCTCGACGGTGCCACGCTAGAAAACGGCCCGCTGATCTCGCTTTGGCGAGGAGGACGCGGTGGGATTTGAGCTTCGGCCGTGCCCAGAATTCATGCTAGAATCATGCTCCGATGCGCCGACCCAGGCCGCATACGCTCCACCTCATTCAAGATGGAAATGCCGAAAATCCCAAGGAGTGGATCGTTCTTCGAACAACAGAAGAGTTAGCGCAATCACTTACCGTGCCGTTGCCAAATCGCTTTAGTCACACCCGCCCAACGCTCCGCGATGCGCCGGATCGGCGATCGCCCTCAGGGCCACCCTGCGCTCGCTCAAGC
>JAPKDN010000715.1 GCA_028822575.1 Alphaproteobacteria bacterium
TCGTTGGGTTGATTATTCAGATTGGCAGAAAATTAACGAGGCTGAGAAATCAGCGGCGGCAGAAGGTGCGCCACGGCGTAAATTGACGCGTATTTCTGAAATGCTGGCCGTGCTTGACGGATAAGCTTGACGGACCCCCTGTAGATTGTATGTACAACAACAAATATCCGGCCAACTTAACCAAAAAATTGTTATTATCGGTCGTAATGTTATCAACGCAGCCTTAAGTGGAAAGAGCAGCTTCCGCCAAACACGGAACTGTAAAGTCGATTGATCGGACGATCATGCTAGATTGCATTCCAAACATCAGGCATTTCTAGGAGACGAGGGTATCATGTCAGCGGTTACTGCGGAAGCTCGCGAGTCGAAGCCTCGCCAGGAGCTCGAGTCGGTCGTCATTCGGTTTGCGGGTGATTCGGGCGATGGCGTTCAGATTACTGGCAGTCAATTCACCGATACGACGGCGCTGGCGGGCAATGACCTCGCCACTTTTCCGGATTTTCCCGCCGAAATTCGAGCGCCAATCGGCACGACTTTTGGCGTCTCAGCGTTTCAGATCAATTTTGGTGCCCGGGCAATCGAGACATCTGGCGATGCGCCGGATGTTTTGGTGGTGCTCAATCCTGCCGCGCTAAAGGTCAATATAGGCGATTTGAAGAACGGCGGCCTTGTCATTCTTGACGTAGGCGCTTTCACCGCGCGGAATTACGAAAAAGCTGGTTGGACCACTGACCCCTTGGAAGACGACACGCTGGCGAAGTTCCGCGTCGTCAAAATTGACATCTCGAAGCTGACTTTAGAATCTGTCAAAGAATTCGAGGTGACCTCGAAAGAAGGGCTGCGTTGTAAGAACTTCTGGACCCTGGGTCTCGTCTATTGGCTCTATGGTCGCGAACGCACGTCGACCGTCAAGTGGCTGAATGAGAAGTTCGCGAAGCTGCCAACGATCGCCAAAGCGAATATCAGCGCATTGAACGCCGGACACGCTTTTGGCGAGACGGCGGAGATGGGTGACATCGGCAGTTATGTTGTGCCGTCGGCCGAGCTGCCAGCGGGCGAGTATCGTAATGTTACCGGAACCGATGCCATGGCCTGGGGCCTGACGGCCGGTAGTAAATTGGCAGAGACCAATCTTGTCTTCTGTTCATACCCGATCACGCCGGCCTCGGGCCTCCTGCATTCTTTGGTGGGTTTGAAGAATTTCGACGTCGTTACATTCCAAGCAGAGGACGAAATCGCCGCTGCTGGCGCTGCGCTTGGCGCCTCTTATGCGGGGTCGCTTGGTGTTACATCGAGTTCGGGCCCTGGTATTGCCCTTAAGGGAGAAGTCATCGGCCTCGCGGTGATGACCGAATTGCCGATGATAATTGTAAACTCGCAACGTGCGGGACCCTCAACCGGCATGCCGACCAAGACCGAACAATCCGATCTCTATCAGTCGATTTACGGGCGTAACGGCGACAGCCCGCTGGTGGTTATTTCCGCCCAGTCGCCCGCCGACTGTTTCGAGGTCGGCATCGAGGCGGTGCGCTTGGCTACTAAATACATGACACCGGTCATGGTCCTCAGCGATACCTATATCGTCAATGCAGCCGAACCGTGGATGATCCCCGATTTCTCATCCTATGAGGCCTTCCCGGTGAAGTATCATGAAGAAACTGAGGGCTTCCATCCCTATATGCGGGACGACGAGACCCTGGCCCGTCCGTGGGTCAAACTGGGCACGCCGGGATTGGAGCACCGTATCGGTGGCCTCGAGAAAGCCTACAATAGCGGTCATATCTCCTACGATCCCGACAATCATCATCAGATGACGATGGTGCGGAAGAAAAAAATAGAAAACATTGCAAACGATATCCCGTTGCAAGAAGTCGCCCAAGGCGGCGATTCCGGGGAGCTTGTAGTTGTCGGCTGGGGCTCGACCTATGGTCCGATTAGCCGGGCGGTAGCGAACACCCGCGAGCGCGGCCTCGCAGTCTCGCACATTCAATTGCGCCATCTCTGGCCATTGCCACGCAACCTCGGCGACTTGCTCAGCCGATTCGACAAAGTGTTGGTGCCGGAAATGAACACGGGTCAACTCAAAACCGTCCTCCGGGATCAGTATCTGGTGCCGGCGCAAGGGTTTAACCTTATCACAGGTAAACCGTTCAAGATTTCCGAAATCGAAACCGCTATCAACGATATATTGGGAAGCTGATATGAACGATATCGCAACAACCGAGAAGCTGACGGCGAAAGATTTCACGTCCGATCAGGAAGTTCGCTGGTGCCCTGGCTGTGGTGACTATGCCATCCTCAAAGGAGTTCGCTCGTCGTTGGCGCAAATGGGCGTATCCCGAGAGAACACGGTATTTGTCTCAGGCATCGGCTGTGCCGCGCGCTTTCCGTATTACCTTTCGACCTATGGCTTCCATACGATCCATGGCCGCGCCGCCGCGATTGCGACTGGTGTGAAGCTGGCCAATCCA
>JAPKDN010000716.1 GCA_028822575.1 Alphaproteobacteria bacterium
AAAAAGTGGCCGCCAGACCAGCAGAGCCCATGACTACGCCCGTGACAGTCGCCCTTACCAATCCTGCCAAAATTACCCTCGCTCCGGCGCCGAAGCCACCGACCAAACGAACCTGGGAAGCGAACGCCGTAGCTTTTTCGGCTGCGCCGGGGACCCCGTTGATCGCGATCGTACTGGATGACATGGGGCTTAATCGACGTCGCTCGGACCGCGCGGTGCGCTTGCCAGGACCTTTGACGCTCTCCTATCTAAGTTATGCCAACAATCTGGCGGCGCAGACCGGCGCCGCTCGGGCCCGAGGCCACGAGCTCATGCTGCATTTGCCGATGGAGCCCACGGGCGAGGCCGATCCGGGTCCCGGCGCGTTGCTGGTCCATCTCGGCAATGCGGAATTGCAAGCGCGGATCGACTTCGGGTTGGGGCGGTTTACCGGATTTGTTGGCATTAACAACCACATGGGCAGTCGTTTCACCGCCGACCGGGGGCGCATGTCCTTGGTCTTCCAGGCGATGTACCAAAGCGGCCATCTGTTCCTCGACAGCGTGACGACGCCCGGTAGCGTGGCCCTTTCGCTTGGTGCCGAAACCGGTGTTCCTACAATCGCCCGTGATGTGTTTCTCGACGACGTGGATAGCCAGGATGAAGTCTGGTTTCGGCTTTTGAAAGCCGAACGGATCGCTGAGACCCAAGGCACGGCGATCGCCATAGGCCACCCCCGTGACGCGACCCTGGCGGTGCTTGAGGATTGGATCGCCGAGCTGAGCCGTCGGCCCGCCCGGCTGGCGCCGCTCAGCGCCGTGGCGCGGATCCGCCTTGGCCGCCATCATCAGGTTACCGTGAAGCCATGAGCATGGCCTGGAGTTGGCATCGCATGGGTGACATGGCGGCGGGGTTGCTTCTGGAAATTTTGCATCTACGCCAGGATGTGTTCATCCTTGAGCAACAGTGCTTCTATCCGGACATCGACGGGTTGGACCCGATTGCCCATCACCTTGTCGGGCGTGATGACTCTGGGATAATCGTGGCCTATTGCCGGGTGTTCGCGCCGGGTGACTATTACTCGGAGCCGGCGGTGGGGCGGGTCCTTGTCGGTCGTTCCGCGCGCGGCGTTGGTATCGCGCGGGCTATGATGGAGGAGGCTAACAGGTATTGCGCTGAAAAATTTGCGACCAACAAACTCCGGTTGAACGCCCAGGAACATCTCCAGAGCTTCTATGAGAGTCTTGGATACGGTCATGTGCGTGGGCCCTATGACGAGGACGGGATCCCGCATGTGGAGATGTTGAAATCTGTTTAAAGGCCCGCCCTGCGCTCTGGCTTACCCGTTGCACCAACTTTCTGAGGGACCGCTTTGATAGCTTGTTATCTCGTCGGTGTTGAAGATCAATCCAGCTGCGTTGAAACCGCCATCGACGTTTAGGGTCGTCCCGTGGATGAATTGGGCCTCGTCGGATGCCAGAAAGATCGCTGCTGCCGTGATGGCGTCGGTGCTTCCGTAAGTCCGGGCTGGGATGCGGTCAAGATAGGCCTTGTTCTGTGCTGGACCGTGATTAGTCAGTGGGGTTTGGATAGGTCCCGGCGCGATGGCGTTGACGGCGATCCCAACTGGTGCGAGTTCAACCGCCATGACCCTTGTGAGTTGCATGATCGCCGCTTTGGAGGCGCCATAGGCTGAACGCCCGGTACCACCACGCTGTCCCGAGATCGAACCGATATTGACGATCCTGCCGCCACCTTGGTCAACCATAATACGCGCCGCGGCTTGGGCGGTCAGGAAGCCGCCAGTGAGATTGATGCCAATCACCCGGTTCCAGTCCTCGAGCGTGGTTTCCAGGAATAGCCGGTGAAATCCGACGCCGGCGTTGTTGATCACGATGTCTATCCGCCCGAACCGCTCTACTGCGACATCGACCTGCTTCTGGCAATCTTCCGCGACAGACACATCGGCTGCGAGCGAAATTGCTGTGCCGCGCGCCGCTCTGATTGCCTTTGCGGTGCGATCGGCTGTTTCTTGATTTTTGTCCGCGGCGACCACGACAGCGCCTTCTTTTGCAAAACCAAGCGCGATTGATTCGCCAATGCCGCTACCAGCACCGGTTACGAGTGCGACCTTATCTTTCAAACGCATGACGATTTCCTAACCGTAAGGGGCGGAGTCAGCCGGCACGACCGATCGACATACCGCCACAGCAATGCAAGACCTGACCATTCACAAAGCCGCTTCGATCGTCGAATAAGAAGGCGACGGCGTTCGCAATGTCGGCGGGTTGGCCAAAACGACCCACAGGGACCGAAGCGCGGATTTTTCATATAGCTCGGTTGAGTACGCCTCGCGCAGCATGTCGGTATCGATCGGGCCAGGCGCCACGGCGTTGGCGGTGATACCCACTGGCGCGAGCTCCATGGCCCAGGTCTTTGTTAAATCGACCAGCGCCGCCTTGCTGGCCGCATAGGCGGAGAGCCCGGAG
>JAPKDN010000717.1 GCA_028822575.1 Alphaproteobacteria bacterium
GCTTGGCGCGCTCAACTTCGTCGTCGGTCAATTCACCCTCTTAATCTCTAACCCAAAACGTCAAGTTGCCATCGTGTTCCACATGATCAATTTTAACATGACCGCCCTCCTCAAAGGTTTTACAGCCTTGCCAAGGGTGTTAAGAAAAACCTGCCGCAATCGTTTATCGGCTCTGTAAACAGACTGAAAAATTGTTAGAGAAGCAATCTGAATCTCAATCCCACGCGTGTTGGCTATAGCTTGCAGAAGGCCAATGGATGCGTGGACGACGTCACCAAGGGGTGCAACCCCCTCATCTCAGTCCACCCTGATCGCTAAAAGCACGGCTAGCTAAAATTTGGTGGTGCCGCAAAACCACAAATATTTTGCTCCATCAATCGAGCGAAGTGGATTGTCGTCAGGTCACTCAAATGTGGACCGATGATCTGCAATCCGCAAGGCAAGCCCGAGCGGGTAAGGCCTGCTGGGGCGCATGTACCGGGAAGAAATACAAGGCCTGGATAACCGGCCCAGAAAAGTTGATCAAGGGTCGATTGGCGCGTGTTATTCACGGGGATCATGCGATCGGCACGATCACCGACCTGGTCATGAGGAAATGCTGCCGAAGACGCCATTGGCGTCAGAACCAGGTCGTAATCATCAAAGAACCCGGCCCATTCCCGGCACAGCAATTCGCGCTCCTCATCCCAAGCTAACCATTCCTTATGACTCATGGTGAAAGCGCGATCGACAATGGTCTTGTAGCTAAAATCATCCGGATCGGCGGCCTCGGCCCGGGCCCGGTGCTGGGCAATGACATCATCAGGCAACCGGCAACCGGTCGCAGCGCGAAGCAGCATCAGAAATACCAGATGTGCCCGCTTGCTATCGGCGACAGGGCGGGCTTTGTCGTCAACGGTTACGCCAAGCGCCGCCAGCTGCTCGATCGTCGCCTGAAGCTGATCACCATATTCGCCGTCGACGACACAATTCTCATCCTCCAACACCACGGCGACCTTATAGTCTTTCAGATCTTTTTTGGCGGGCCTGGGCAGGTCGAGCTTCCAACCCGCCGCATCGCGCCCCCCTGCCCCGGACATCGCCAGGGTCGCCACCTCCAAATCATCCGCTCCCCGCGCCAACGGCCCGATCACGTTGATATCCGGCGGCACGTTGTTGCCGGGTAATGCCTGTCCAGTCGGAGGAAGGATGCCCATGGTGGGCTTGTGCCCGAAGACGCCACAGTAATGGGCAGGGTTGCGGACCGACGCGCCGATGTCGCTGCCCGCTTCGATCCCAGTCATCCCCGCCGCCAACGCCGCCGCAGATCCACCAGAAGAGCCGCCAGGCGTGCGGGTAAGATCCCAGGGATTGTTGCAGGTGCCGTATATATCATTGAAGCTCTGCCAATCACCCAGCATGTAAGGCACGTTCGTCTTACCAAACAATGTCACCCCAATAGACTTCATGCGACTAACCGCAAGCGCGTCCGCACTAGCAATATTGTCTTTGTGTTCAACCACGCCCCAAGTCGTCGGCGTGCCGGTTACATCGAAGCTTTCCTTGATGGTCATGGGCACGCCGTGCAGAGGCCCCCAGTTCTCACCCCGCGCCAACGCCGCGTCGGCCTCGCGCGCCCGTTCCCCTGCCTTGTCCGCCTCCAGCACGATAATCGCGTTCAGGGCCGGGTTGTGCTTGGCCGTGCGTTCCAAGAAGATTTCGAGCAACTCCAAACAGCCAACTTCCTTGTCACGTATCCGCTTAGCCAGTTCGGTGGCAGTTTGGTGATAAAGCTCGGTCATGGGTTTACTCCACAGATTGGATTTGGCCAGGCCTGCGTGATCGTCGTCACAGGATCAAGCCTTTAGGCGGGCACCTTGGCATTCATCCGCCCGTGGCGCACTTCCGGCACCAGCCAGAACAGCGCGATACAGACTAGCGCCGAAAAAATCGAGATCGCGAATGTCAGGTTATAACCGCCGGTAAGGTCGTAGATCAGCCCACCACCCCAGGCGCTGATTCCGGCGCCGATCCCCTGGCCCATAATCGTCATCCCATAAATCGCTCCAAGACCGCGACCCTGGAATAGCGTCGCCTGGAGGGTAGTAATGATCGGCCCACGCGCGCCCATGCTGAGCCCATACGGAATTACCCAGGCTAAGACCAGATATTTTTCTGGAAACAGCTGCAGCAGTGCCAGGCCGCAAACCCCGACAATGGTGAGGACATAACTGATTGTGGCGACCAGGGAGCGGCCATATCGATCGGCCGCGGCGCCAGTCAGGAACATGCCCGCGAAGGAAAGCATGCCGGCGACCCCAAAGGCTCCCGCAGCTTCCAGATTGTCGAACCCGCGCTCCACCAAATAGGCGACAGATTGAATGCTGACACCAAAAATCGCCATCGAGGTCATGAAATAGATAAAGAACATCGCCCAGAACACTCGGGTCTTGAGCGCCTCGCCAAGACTGTAACCACCCTCGG
>JAPKDN010000718.1 GCA_028822575.1 Alphaproteobacteria bacterium
CCATTAGTGCCACTGGGGCCACTCCAAAACCTAGGGAGAACCATGCAATACCACATGCAATCGAGCCACCGACCAACGTTTGTCCAATGTCCGGCCGCCCCGCCGCCGCCGACAAGCCATCGTCCCGTGCGGCGGGAAGCATGGCCATAACCGGTCCCATGGCACCGCGTGAGAGCGCCGCCGAGGCGACTAACGCCGCGCAGACCGTGGCGGAATCGCTCAGACTTCCCAAGATCGCAACCCGTGCCAATATTGAAAAAATCATGGCTGCGGCACCGTAACTTCCCACTTGGCTATCGCGCATAATCGCCAATTTACGCTCGCGGCTACTCCCACCGCCAAACCCATCCGCGCAATCTGCCAGGCCGTCCTCGTGTAAGCCACCGGTCGCGGCATACATGGCCGCCACCGCTGCAATTGCCGATAATGTGGACGGCAAGCCCACCACATCGAGCAGATAATACGCAAAGGCCCCACAGAGACCTACCAAGACGCCAACCATCGGAAACACCCAGACGGTGGCCGAGAGCGCAGTACTGTCATGACTTTTGTTGCTGCCGACGGGGAATCGCGTCAGAAACATAGTCGCAGTGCGCAGTGCGGTTACGGGATTGCGTTCGATCTGGCTGGACACACTGGGCTCATTTCTCGATGTTCCGGTCGAATATATGGATATAATTGAACGAGTACGCTGTGAGCAACAAGCACACAAACACGCTGGAGTGGGTGCAAAATCTACTGGCGGACCTTCCTGGCCAGGACGAATCCGCCAGAGAGGCAGCCGCGGCGCGGCAAGCCCAACTCACGAAACCGGCCGGATCACTCGGCCGGCTTGAAGAGATCGTCCTTTGGCTCGCCGCGTGGCAAGGCACCCACCCACCGACGCTCGACCATCCGCATGTCATTGTTTTTGCCGGCAATCACGGCATCGCGGCAAAAGGCGTCTCCGCCTATCCAATGGATGTGACCGCGCAAATGGTCGCGAATTTCAACCATGGCGGCGCCGCAATTAATGCTCTTTCCCGATACGTTTCGGCCGACCTCTCGGTCGTTCCAATTAAGCTGCAAAAACCAACCAAAGATTTTACGACCGCACCAGCCATGAGCGAACGGGAATTATCGGACGCCGTCGGGATAGGCCGTGATTCAGTTCCCGACGACGCGGACTTGCTGTTGCTGGGTGAGATGGGAATCGGCAACACCACATCTGCTGCCGCCCTCGCTTGCGCGCTTTTCGGGGGCGTTCCATCAGATTGGGTCGGTGCAGGTACCGGAGTCGATGCGGACGGCATTTCCCGCAAACAACAAGCCATCGAGAATGCACTGACATTTCACGGCGACACGCTCTCCGATCCCCTCGAAGCGTTACGCCGCGTCGGCGGGCGCGAGCTCGCCGCCATCGCAGGCGCTTGCCTGGAAGCCCGCCGTCGCCGGATACCGGTTGTCTTAGACGGCTATGTCTCTTCCGTTTCGGCAGCCGTACTCAGCGCGTTCGACCCCTCCGCGCTCGATCACTGCTGCATCGGGCATGTCTCCGCCGAGCCCGGACATCGCCGTCTTTTGAAACGACTCGGAAAACCCGCGTTACTGGATCTGGATATGCGGCTCGGCGAAGCATCCGGTGCCGCCGTCGCGCTCTCCATCATCGGCGCGGCGTTGGCAGCCCACAAGAATATGGCGACTTTTGCGGAAGCTGGGGTCGCCGGGCGTTCTAATCCAGAGTAGGCTGAAACCAGCTGGTTCACTTCCAACCATCGTGATAGCGTCTTTCTGCTGATTGAGAGGAAGCCGGTGCTTTCCGAGAGGAGAAATTCCGGCGCTGCCCCCGCAACTGTGAGCGGCGAGACTACGGCGATAGCCACTGGCGGAGTTCCGCTGGGAAGGCGCCGTGGTCATTGACCCGAAGCCAGAATATTTTCACCAGCATGTGTTCAACACCCCGCCTCGGAGGGAGGGCAACACGGTGTCGCAAACGAATTCTTTGCCTCCTATCACACTGGTGATCGGCGGCGCCCGTTCCGGGAAAAGCACCTACGCGGAGAGATTGATCGAAGAATCCGGCTTGAAACCGGTGTATCTCGCGACCGCGACAACCGGCGACGATGAGATGTCAGAACGCATCCGAATCCATAAAGAACGCCGCGGCGATGTGTGGTCGACTGTCGAGGAACCACTCGCGCTGACCACCGCCATTCAAGAACATTCCAACAACGGATCAGCCATTTTAGTCGATTGTCTGACCCTGTGGCTTAGTAATCTGATGACGCTCTCCCGCGATATCGAACAAGAAACCCAAGAATTGGCCGCGATGCTCCCCAGCTTAAACGGGCCCATTGTCTTCGTTACCAACGAAGTCGGACTGGGCATCGTCCCCGCTAACGAACTGGCCCGCGCATTTCGCGACCACGCTGGACGTCTGAACCAGACCGTAGCCCAGACGTCTGACCGCGTAGTGATGATGA
>JAPKDN010000719.1 GCA_028822575.1 Alphaproteobacteria bacterium
ATCCAGAGTGTCTTTATGACCTCGCTGTACACTGCCCCAACCAGAAAGCCGCCATGGCGGTGCCGTTTAAAATTCACAGTCTGCGGCACACTTGGATAACCGCCGCCAATGCAGCGGGTCTGTCGCCGTACGACATCAAGATGTTGGCAAAACACAGTCTTCCCAAGGGCGATGTCACGGCGGGGTAGATCGGACCAGATTTGGAAGCGCTACGGGCAAGCCAGCAACGGGTTACCGATTATTTGCGCGGTTTCATGTAGGCCGCAGGTAAATCCAATCCAGCAACTTGTTACATCTGCAAGGCGATGTTGATTTTTTGTTGATTTATTTCCGGCGTGCCTCACTTAGGGGCCCTCGATTTCAGCACCGCCGAAGTCTCAAATTGACCCACTGCGGAAATGGCAGCTTGTCTAAATTATCGCAAAATTTCCAGAACGTTCTGCTATAGGCTTTGTTGATTGGCGCGCTCTCTGAAATCACTGTTCTGGTACGTCCTCAACGGGAGCGCTCAGTTGGGTGGATTCCAGAAGATGTGTGGGGTGATTTCATCGACGCTGTTGAGGCCGATTTACGCCATCACCCGGTCCATTTCGGTTTGAAATATTTCCAGCGCACGGTAGGCGCCCGCTTCGCCAGCGGTCGCGCCGTATAATGTCGGGCGGCCCGACATGACCATGTCCGCGCCGAGCTCTATCGGCCTTTATGCGCTCGACAAAGGCCATCCGCAGATCCATGTCTTTCCAGATATAAAGCTGAAACCAAACATTGGCGTTACCAGCTTTGTAATTGTCATCGACCGAGGTCAATGAATTGGTCGCTGCTGTAAAAGGCACGCTCATCCGCGCCGCCGCCCTGGCCAGACCCACCTCACCGCCTTCGCTCATCAAACCCGCCGAAGCCGTCGGCGAGATACCGTAGGGCATGGTGATTTTGTGGCCAAAATTTCGATGGCCGTGCTGCGTTTCGATACATCAATCAAGACCCGGTTCTTGATCTTGAGCGAGCGGTAAACCTCGCGGTTGTGCCGGAGCGCGATTTCATCTTCCGCGCCACTGTCGATATATTCGAAAACCCCGCGCGGCAGTCGTTGTTTCGCCATTTGGCGAAGGTCTTCGATGTTATAGGCGCTAAGATCGCCGTCAGCCATGATGCACTCCTAGTGGTGCAACCTAAACGGGTGGTACTGATCCGTTTAGGTTACACCACCATTTCAATAGGTCGGTGGTTTGTTTCACGAAATGCTTGGGTACCAAGCAGTTCGATCAAACCACTAGATCAATTTACGCCGCCGCAACCCGCTTTTGGCATTCCGGCGCTACTTTATCCATGAACAGTCGGATGTTGCTTTCCTTGAGTTCGTAAAGCGAGGGACTGACGCGGAATTGGAGAATAACGCCTCCGACGCCCAGTGCGTCAATCTTCGCCACCCGCTCTGCGACCGTGGCGGGCGAGCCGCAGATCAAACTGTGTTCGACGACGTTCCGAGCCATGTTGGCCACGACGCCAGTCTCACCGGGTTTGGTCATGCTCTCGCCGCGTTCGGCCAGTATACGCGTGCGCATTTTCGCCCGCTGCTCGCCCTGCGCTTCAAACAACGGAATGCCGATACGTTCGGCCTCGGCGTCGGTTTCGGCGATGAAGATGTTGCGCCAGACCCAGGTTTCATCCACGGTGGCGGCGACATGCGCGTCGTTGAAGCCGGACTCCCGCATCGTTTTGCGATAAAGATCGATGCGTTGTTTGGTAACCTCATCGGTTAAGTTTCGTCTGCTGTTGGCCACGAGCCGACTTTTTAGCGTTCCGGGCTAACTTCCGCTTTTGCAGGGACAGCGGGAATCGCCGTTCACGCCCGCACCACTATTGGCCGCCGGGGGATGAAGCCCATCCAGAACCGTCGCTGACAAGCGTTACGCTACCTTGTGGGAATACCCGACTGTTTCATGCACTTCTGTGCTACCGTCGCAATTGCCTTCTTCGCTTTTGGTACCACAGCGGCTGCCAGTCGGGTCGACAATAAAACCCTGTTATTGGAACGGGGCCTAGGTCCCTGGCCCGTGGTGCCCGACCCACGATGCACCGGTCCCCCAGTATCGTCTGAACGGAAGACTGTCCTTGGGCCACTTCTGCACGACGGCGGGGCACTTTGGGGTGCCGCTAACCATTGCAGAATCAGAGCGTAGTCTGGATTTGGCCTAAAGGGACCCGACTGGGCCAAATACCTAGATTGTTATCGTTGAGCCGGGCGTGTTTGATGAAGATGGAAAGCTAAAACAGGCGCTTCTTTCCCGCCACACGCCATGTTAAGAGGTCGAATATTTCTAGGGTGTTCTTAAGCGCACCCATTCCACCTTGTTTGGCCCAGATATTTCGTCCTAAACTTTCCTCATGAAACGCCTAACTGCCGCCATCTACCTGACCCTTGCCGTGCTTCTTGGAGATGTGGGGGTTGTGTCCG
>JAPKDN010000720.1 GCA_028822575.1 Alphaproteobacteria bacterium
CTCGGGGTGCTTCACGCGCGCAAAACCGACGCTGTGAGCACGGAACGACATTACCGCCGCGCACTGATGATCGATCCCAAGCACGAGGGCGCGAGCGGTAATCTAGCCGATTTGTTGCTATCCCAGGACCAGGACATCAAGGCGGAAGAGATTTGCATAATTGCAACGACTTGGGTTCCGCTGTCGGCGCGTGTTCTTGGAAACCTGGCTTTGGTTCGCGTGCGTCAAGGCAATAGGGATGTTGCGTTCTTGGATATCCGCCGGGCGGTCTGTGCAGACCCAAGTTACGCGAAGGCCTGGCAACTCATGGGAATGCTTGGTCACGACGAGGCCGAAATGGCGGATGGGGCGTATAAGCGAGCCTGGCATGCTGGCTTGCGTGACCCGAGTATCTTGACAAATCGGGGAGAGATCGCCCAACGAAATGGCCATATAAGCGACGCGATCGCACTCTATCGCGCTGCCATAGCAAAGGCGCCGGAGGATCCGGATATCTTGGCGAACCTAGCCACCGCCAATATTGATGATGGCGATTTTGACTCTGCCCGGGTTAACGCCCGTCGCGTTCTATCAGCCTTCCCCAACCACCGGGTCGCGCGGTGGATTTCCAGTTGGGTCGCTCTTGCTCATCAGGATTTCGACAACGGTTATCGCGCCTATGATGATCGCTGGCGATCAACCGATCCAGGCGCCCCGGCGCACGCGACGGCCTTTCCGCTTTGGGATGGCGGTAGGATCAGCGGAGCACTGCTTCTATGGTGCGAGCAAGGTCTTGGCGACGAGATTTTCTATGCCGGGATGATCGACGACGTTTTGGCTCTGGGCGTTTCCGTGGTTTTGGAGACCGCTCCCCGCTTGGTGTCGCTTTTTCAGCGGAGTTGGCCATCGATGAGAGTCATTGGCCGAGGCACTGAATTACCGTCGGATATCGTTGCCCAGTCCTCGGTCTTGCGGCTACCCATGCTTTTCCGGCGCCAGCTCGAGGATTTTCCGTCGAGAACCCACTACCTTGTAGCCGATCCAGAAAAGGTGACAGAATATAAAAATCTGTTCAGTGAGCTTGGCGACGGTTTAACAATAGGTTTTGCTTGGCGGTCCGGCAACCAGCGCACAGGGGCCGCCAAATCAACGCAATTGAGCCACTGGAATGCCCTGCTCGACCAGCAAGGGGGGAATTTTCTCAGTCTGCAATATGATGATCGCGGCGAAGGCGATGCTAGGCTCCACCCAAATCCTGGCAACGATGTGAAAAACGACATTGATGATCTGGCGGCGCAAATCACCGCTCTCGATCATGTGGTTTCGATTTCTGGGATAACAGCGCATCTCGCTGGTGCCTTGGGCACACACGGACACGTTTTACTGCCACCTGCTCCCTTGTGGTTCTGGTTCGCCGAAGGCCCGAATTGTCCTTGGTATCCAACTCTCACATTATTTCGGCGTGCGCGGCGAGAAGCGTGGGAACACCCGGTCGCGCGGGTTGGTGAGGCGGTGCGCAAGTTTTTAGCATCCTAGAGAACGTGTGCTTGCCCAGAATAAAGGCGATGGACGCCACCTATGAGCAAAATGGCTCTAACGGCTCCGCTCGAACTCCGCCAACCATAGATCCGCGTAGTCGACATTTCGCCAATTGTCGAACCAAGGCCCGCCACGGGTGTAGTGAATGGCACCTGGCGGTCCATCTGGATTTGGCTGATTCCATCCCTCAAGCCAATTCCAGGTCGGGTCGAGGGCGCCAATCTCACTGTCGTCGGCCCATTGAAAGCGATGCAGATAGGCACCGGATTCGCAATTCGCTGCGTCAACGGTCAAGCGCTTGGTGGACGGGTGAGCGCAGTTCATGAGCATCAAACTCGACCAGTTCTTGCGTGGATAAACCGATTGCGCCTGTCCATCCATCTTCACCGTCTCGGTCGGGCGATAATGATGTTTGACGCACATAACCGCATATCGATCGACCTGGCACGCAAAAAGGTCCGCGACATCGCGTGTCCAAAGGAAATCGCTATCACAAAACAAGGCCCATCCGGTATAATCCGCGAGATGAGGAACCAGGAACCGCGTATAGGTGAATTCCGTCGAAGCCAGAGGGTCCAGTTCCCGGTGATAGAGTCCTTGATCCCGCAGATCTCCTTGGATGATCGGAACGATTTCCAACGGTGAGTGAGAGTGGCGCTTCAACGAGGATCGACAGACGTCATACGCCTCCGGCTCGCGACTGTCCCAGCCAACGTATATTCTCAGCGCTTCCATTCCACTCCCCAATCTTGGGATGGGAGTGATACCGAACTCGCCTGGGCAAGGCAACGCGTCAATCGATCCCAAGTCCAAGGTCGGGCAATCTCAAGTTCGGGTACTCTCGACATGGATCTCTATCTCGGATAAAGCCAAGCCCTTGTTTCGTGAATAGCATCATAGTTGTATTGGTCGTGCCCCGAATGTCACCAAGACC
>JAPKDN010000721.1 GCA_028822575.1 Alphaproteobacteria bacterium
TCTTCCTCCGTCCAACCATCGATGAGGGCTGCATGCGCGCCGATCAACATCGATTTTTTGCCGTTCTTCGGATTAACCTGCACGAGGGGATGTTTGACTGGTGGGGCCGCCGCTCGCGCCTCGTCAGTTAGGATGCTCATATCCATTTTATCGCGGGCGTAGCTCAGACTATGCACAACGAAAAGGTTTTCGATTCTGGATTTCAAATTCTCTGGTAATTCTTCCCACGCCACCCGCGTGCTGACGACTTCGGTATCCCCTCCGGCTGGCGGGACTTCGCGGGCCGCGAGGATCGAGCAAAGCGATCCACAATCCATGTAGGAGCTATCGGAATGCCAGAGCATATTCGCCTTTAAGAATGTGATACGATGATGATCTGATGGAAAAATTTCGTTGGTCTCAAAATTGATGTTACTTTGCCTTGAGAACATCGAGCCTCCGGTTTGGTTGGCCTTAAAGGCTACCTGCACATGTCCAAAATGTTCACTAAGCGCAATCTGTTGCTCGTCCGACAAAACCGGCCCCCGGAACAAAAGCACCGAGTAAGCTTCGAATGCCTCGTTGATCGGGAGAAACTCCTCGGCGTTTATTAGTTTCGTCGCATCTACCCCAACGACTTCCGCGCCGAACAAACCATGAAGCGGTCGTATTTTTATAGCCATCTCACACCCCCTATTCCCGATGCATCGCATAGCCCGCAGGCGCCATGCTGATTGGTGTCACCTGCAATGTATTAATATTCACATGCTCGGGCAGCATGGTCGTGTAGAAAATCACATCCGCCAGATCATCCCCCGATAGCGGCACCAAGCCATCGTAATGCGCTGCCGTTTTGTCAGCGTCTTCGCGATAGCGAACCTCGGTGAAGCGGGTCTCCGTCATACCAGGCTCTATACTGGAGACCCGGACTGGAGTTCCCAAGAGATCACAGCGCAGGTTGAGCGATAATTGGCGAACAAACGCCTTACTGCCCCCATAGACATTTCCGCCCTTGTAATTATTCGTCGCGGACGTGGAGGAGATATTAACAATGTGCCCCCTCTTCCGCTCCACCATCCCCGGCAAGATCGCTCGAATACAATAGAGAACACCCTTAATATTGGTGTCGACGATCGCCTCCCAATCACTCAGTAATGCTTCATGGGCGGGTTCGGTGCCGGGGCCAACGCCAGCATTGTTGACGAGGATCGATATTTCCTTGAAATCATCTGGCAGGTCTTCGATCGCCGCGAAGACCGCATCGGAATTTCGGAGGTCCAAGACCAATCCTCGCATATTCACTTCAAACCCCTTCCGCACGTCATCCAACCGATCCGCTTGATAATCCGCCGCAATGACGCGCGCGCCCTCGCTGGCATAGCGCCGCGCGGTCGCCGCCCCAATACCGGCGCCAGCACCAGTGACAAGAACGATGTGATCTGAAGCGTTCGCCATGGTGAATTCCTATTGTTCTGGGGTTTCTTGGGGTTCAGTAATTTTCATCGCATTGCGCTCGGAAAACTGCGCATACCACTCCGCAAGTCGCGGACGACCCAGCCGAAAATCGTCAAGCCAGTCGCGCCAATCCTGATAACTACAAGTCACGCCGACGGTGATCTGCGCCAGATCGAGCGGGCCGTCCAACTCGCCCGCTCGTGCCTCCATCGCATCAAGGCAGCGCGCGATCCGATCCCTTTGTTTGTCGAGGAAACTGTCAGATCGGATATCGCGAGGTCGCAGATGTTCCGCCCGCATCAGGATTTGAGCTTCCAACATGCCGTCGGCGATACCATAGAGTGACCACATCTGCCACTTCTCCTCGCTATCCGGAATGAGTTTTGTGCTGTTGGAGACATCATTCAGATAGAGACAAGCCATCGTCGAATCGCCAAGTGCGTCACCACCGTCGGTGATTAACGTCGGAATGCGCGCAACCGGATTGACCTCCATCAGTCCCGGCGTGAAAGGCACCGTTCGATACCCCCACTCCAGAGACCAGGTGGTCGGCAAGATTTCGATATTATCCCACAGGCCGAGTTCACGGGCCACGACACTAACCTTACGGGTAAATGGGGATGCAGGCGTCCAGAATAGTTTCATGCGTTACATTTGTCCTAGTTTCGACAACGCGGAAAGACATCCTGTCCCAGGGTTTTGATCAGGCTGGCCCGATCATCAACAAAACCGGTGAACAGTATTTGATGAATTCCCGCCTCGCGGATGCGTTGGATTTGACTAATGCATTCCTCCGGTGTTCCCAGCACTGCGAACCTATCGATCATATAGTTGAGCAATTCCGGGTCCTGCATCAATTTTGCATTCGGGGATTCGCCGAGATCTTCGTGATGAGACGGATTATAGCCTTGCTGTACTTCGCGGATCGCATCTGCGAACTGTGGCGGCACTAGTTTTCCTTCCTGGGTAAAACGGAAAGCATGATGCGTCGTCGACGCAAGTTCCATACGAATTTCA
>JAPKDN010000722.1 GCA_028822575.1 Alphaproteobacteria bacterium
CGCATAGCACACCGCGTGGCGAGCTGCCGATAACCACGCCAATGCTTTTCGGGCGGCTCTATGTCGCGCGGACCCTGGGTGACATGCCTGATACCTAACCGGAAGTGAGCTGCCAAACCCTGTTCCTCGACCGGTCGGTCAGCCTTATAGGCGAAGGTCTGGATGCCGCGGTTCGGATTGGAGTGCCGCCGAATTCTTCGATGACCGTGATCTGGGTTGGTTCCGTGCGTTGGGTTACCTTTGCCGCGCCCGGGTATCTTGAAACGCATGGTACGCCCCAATATCCGAAGGATCTTCGGGATCATCGACTGATCCAGTCCGTATCGATTTCCGGCGCGCGCGAGTGGTCGTTCGCCGAGGGTCGCGGGCCTTTTTAGGCCCAGATCAAACTCCGATTGTGGATGAATACCAATGACGCAGTCGTTGCGCTGGCGACGCGAGGCTGGGGTATCTCGCGTTTGTCGTCATATCAAATTGCGCCCGACATCGGCCTGGCGAGATTAGTCCGGGTGCTGGAGCGCTTTGAGCTGCCCGCCATACCCATCCACGTGGTTCATAAGGAGGGGTGGATGGCCTCGCCCAAGGTTTCGGCCTGCGTGGACTTGCTCGTCGACTGCCTGCGGGCCGAGCCTGCTATAAACTAAAGACGGCATCTTGAGATCGCCCGCGTGGCTCCTGATCAATCCAGGTGCGGATGATCCATCGTCGACGCCCAAGATGTTTGACGCGCGCGCCGGAATCGTGAGATCTCTGGAAGGAGACCTTGTTCCCGGTCGGCACTAACAACAGCTAGCGGTGGAGTTTTGCCATGGCCCTCGCGATGGAAGATATTTCACAAACTTATTCCCAGGACGGTTTCGTATTCCCGCTCGACGTCGTGAGCGAGGCCGACGCCAAGGCGATCCGCGCCGATCTTGAGCGCGCCGAGGCCGAGGTTGCGGATGACTCGGACAAGCTCGGTATGGTTCGGTCCTATCCCGACCGGTTGATTCCATCCTTTGATAAATTGACCCGAAGTCAGACCCTGATTGACGCGGTAACGCCGGTCCTGGGACCGAACCTGATGGTTTGGAGCAGTGGCCTGTTTATCAAGGAGGCCAACACGACGCATGTCGTCTCTTGGCATCAGGACCTTACCTATTGGGGGCTCAGCGATGTCGAGGAGGTAACCGCGTGGGTGGCGCTGTCACCTTCCAATATCGCCAGCGGTTGCATGCGGTTCGTGCCTGGAAGCCACGCCAATCAGCTGGTTCCCCATGTCGATACCTTCGATGCTAACAACCTGCTTTCGCGCGGGCAGGAAGTCGCGGTCGAGGTCAATGATGGAGATGGCGTTAACGTGGTGCTGAAGACGGGCCAGGCTTCGTTGCATCACGGGCATCTTATTCATTCCTCCGGACCGAACGGGACCGCCGATCGTCGGATCGGCGTCGCGATCCGCTATATCAAACCATCGATGAAACAGCGCGGCGGTGATCGCTCCCTGGTTGGGTTGGTGAATGGCGAGGATACCCATAACAACTTCGAGATCGCGGGACCGCCGCGAGGCTGGCTCGCCGAAGAAGATTTCGTTTTGGTCCGTAGAGACTCCGATATCAAGCGTCGCGTATTGTACGAAGGCGCGGAAACGCGAGGCGGCCAGCGTTACTAGATCGCGCCGAGGGATGGAATGCAGGCATGGCGGGTAAACCAACGATCGCCGTGGTCGGCGCCGGTATGGTCGGCGCTTGCTGTGGCCTTTATCTGCAACGCGAGGGGTTCGAGGTCACGATCATCGATCGCGACGGACCCGGTGAGGCGGCGTCATTCGGAAACCTAGGCAGCTTTGGGATTGCTTCTTGCGTGCCGGGAGCGATGCCGGGGATCTTGAAAAAGATTCCGGGGATGCTTTTGGATTCTGAAGCCCCGCTGAAGATCAGATGGGGCTATGCGGCGCGGGCGTTGCCGTGGTTCTTCCGCTTCCTGCAACAGTCCCGGCGCGAAAACGTCGAAGCCAATGCGAGCGCCAGGCAGAGCCTTTTGGACAAGGTGCATGAGGGGATTGATCCTTTGGTCGCCGATGCCGAGGCCACGCATCTGATGAACCAGGCGGGCTTGCTGTTCACCTTCGAGAGCGAAGCAGCATTCGAGGGTGCGTCCTACGCATTCGATCTTAGGCGTCGCAACGGTGCGTTGCTTGATGTCCTCGACGGCAACGAGGCGCGGCAGGTCGAACCGGCGTTAAGCCCCAATGTAGTGCGCGGTATTCGGGTGCCGAACCTTACGCACACCTTTGACCCGCTCCGTTTGGTTCAGGCCTTGGTGACGCTGTTTGAGCGCAACGGGGGTCGGGTGGAGCGGCGGTCGGTCCGAGGTTTCGAGACCGGCCCGGATGGGGTGCGGGCGATCCGGACCGATGCGGGGGATTTGCCGGTCGAGAATGTGGTTCTCGCCGCTGGTGTTTGGTCACG
>JAPKDN010000723.1 GCA_028822575.1 Alphaproteobacteria bacterium
GATCATGATCGCAAACCTTATCCAGGCCCAGTTCGGGTTGGTAAACAACTGGCCAATGGGCGCATCCTTAGCGATCGATATGATGGTGGTCGTCGCAGTCATTTCACTGCTCTACATTTGGTTGACCCGCAAGATTACGGAGAAAATCGCATGACCGAAGTTGCTTACATCGACCGCCCCAGCCGAGCGTTGTACTTTTACGCGATCCTCTACCTCGGCTTCCTTTACATTCCAGTGCTGTTCCTGCCGATGTTCTCGTTCAACGACAATATCTACATCGCTTTTCCACTCAAGGGGTTCACCACTAAATGGTATGTGGAGATGTTCAACAACCAGCCGATGTGGGCCGCGCTGAACAATTCGCTCAACGTCGCCTGCGTGAGTGCGGCAATCGCTACACTGCTGGGACTCTTCGGTGCCAAGGCGGTGACCCGTTACCGGATTCCAGGTGAAAAGGCAATCATATTCGTGATCATGTTGCCGATGGTGGTTCCGTACATAATTATGGGCGTCGCACTGCTGATTCTTATTACTCAGCTGGGAATTGATCTGTCCTTGTACACCGTCACCATGGCCCATGTGCTGATCTCTGTGCCGTTCGCCATGGCGACCTTAATTGCCCGTTTCGAAGGATTCGACCAAGCCTTGGAGGAGGCGTCCACGGATCTTGGCGCCAGCCCGTTGTCGACCTTCTGGCGTGTGACATTGCCTTTGGTATTCCCGGGGGTGCTGGCGAGCTTTTTACTGTGTTTCACCATTTCCTTCGACGAGTTCATCATGGCGTACTTCCTCGCTGGCACTGATCCCACGCTGCCGATCTTTATCTGGAGCCAACTTCGGTTTCCCCTCAGGTTGCCGGGGGTGCTGGCGCTCGGCTCGCTTATCCTCGTGGTTTCCTTTGTGGTGGTATTCTTCTCTCATTGGTTGCGGAGCTACAGGGTCGAAAAAACTCAGCCAGGTATCTGATCCATGACCAGCAACAACGATTTTGTCAGTTTAACTGACGTGTCCAAGCACTTCGGCTCGGTGGTGGCGGTCGATCACCTCAGTTTCACTATCAGCAGAGGCGAATTCTTCTCGCTGCTAGGTCCCTCTGGTTGTGGCAAGACCACCTTGCTCAGAATGCTGGCCGGCTTCGAGTCGCCGACCACCGGTGAGATCTATATAGACGGCGCACCTATGTCCGAGGTGCCGCCACACCACCGCCCGACCAACATGGTGTTTCAAAACTACGCCATCTTCCCGCACCTCAACGTCCGCGCGAACCTTGCCTACGGACTACGGTACGACAAGATCGAAAAGGCCGAGGTGGGGCGGCGCGTTGAAGAGGCTCTGGAAATGGTCAAACTGCCGGGTTTCGGTAACCGTCGCTCCAACGAACTGTCTGGAGGCGAACGCCAACGCGTGGCACTCGCACGGGCCCTGATCAAAAGGCCAAAGGTGCTGTTGCTTGACGAACCACTGGGGGCGCTCGACAAAAAGCTTCGAGAAGAAATGCAGCTGGAACTACGGGCGTTGCAGGAGTCGGTGGGCATTACCTTCATCTTTGTGACCCACGACCAGGAAGAGGCGCTGTCCTTGTCGACCCGTATTGCCGTAATGACACGCGGGAAAGCGCTGCAAGTCGCGTCGCCCAAAGATCTTTACAACCATCCGGTAAGCGTCGAGGTCGCAGACTTCATCGGACAGATGAACTTTGTCGAGGCCCAGGTGATGGATGTACGCAACGGCGAAGCGGTACTCGATACCACCGGATTAGGCAAAATCACGGCCCCGGCGAGCTCAGACTTTGTGCAAAAGGGCGCAAATATCATTGTCGCGATCCGTCCCGAAAAGTTGATTCTGTCCGCAGAGCGAAGGTCGGACGGTCTCGGAGCTGTACAGGGCACCATAAAGACCTCGGCCTACCTGGGCGATCGAGACCACTTTTATGTGTCGGTAGACGGCTGTGAGAAGCCATTCGCCGTCGCGATAGCAGAGACCGGAGCGAATAGTGACCAGTCTCTTGACCGCCAAAGCATCGTTTGGCTCTCGTGGGCCGACGAATCACTGATCCTGCTCCCGCGTGATTGAGCGAGCAACGGTGAGTGCCTGCAATTACCATGTTCGACGTAGATAACAAGAGACACAGAACTATGCGCGACAAACGCTATGACCTGCTGTTTGAGCCTGTTGAAATCGGTCCCGTAACAGCCAAAAACCGCTTCTATCAAGTACCCCATTGCACCGGCCTTGGTAGGCTTCGCCCACACATGTTGGCGGCATTGCGGGGAATTAAGGCCGAAGGTGGATGGGGTGTGGTGTGTACCGAGTACTGTTCCATCCACCCTACATCCGACGACCTCCCCCATCCGAATGCATCCTTGTGGAACAACGACGACATAAAGGACCACGCCTTGATGACCGAGGCGGTGCACCGTCACGGCGCGCTTGCCGGTGTCGA
>JAPKDN010000724.1 GCA_028822575.1 Alphaproteobacteria bacterium
CGTCCCATTCCAGTCTCCCATGCGCGCCGAGACGAAAGTATTCGCCCAAACTTTGCTATAAGCTATTTTCTTCCCACACCCAGCAAGCCACGTCGAGGAATCGCGACAGCGCTCGGTGTTCTTGACTTGCTCCTCAAAATCCGTAATGAGCTTGTTGTCCCCGGGATCAGGTATCGTGACTGCCAAGAATTGTGCAAACTCGGAACCGGGGTAACCAGACGTTCATCAAACCGCACCAAGTTTACGGTCGAGGTAGGAAGCCCATGACTGACATTCCACTTAATACAGTCATCGAAAAATTAAACGGCGCGCGCGTTCTACTGCTAGGCGGCGCTGGTTTCATCGGCCACAACCTTGCCATGTTGCTACGCGCCAACAATGTCGAAACGATGGTGCTCGACAATATGATGGTCAACAGCCTAGTGGATAACGCCTTCCACGATAAAGGCGATTTGACCAAGCGGAAGCTGAACATTCATTTCCTGATGAGCCGCTTCGACATGATGCGCGACGCTGGCGTCCGTCTCCAAAATTGCGATGCACGAAATTTCGCCGACATGGCACAGGCGTTTGATGGCTTCAAGCCGACCAAGGTCGTTCATCTCACCGCGATCGCCAGCGCTGTCGAGGCTCGGAAGAACCCCGGCCTTTGTTTCGATCTGCAGCTCACTACACTACGCAACGCGTTGGAGCTGTGCCGGTTGAACCATGCCCAGGTCGAAACCCTAATGCTGCTGAGTTCCAGCACAGTTTACGGCGATTTCGAAAGCAACTCTGTTGACGAAACCACCCGCCCGCGACCGCGTGGTATCTACGCCAATACCAAATACATGGCCGAACGGTTGGTGCGCACCTACAATCACACCAATGGCCTTGGCACCTGTATCATCCGGCCGAGCGCGCTGTATGGCGAACGCTGTGTCAGCCGCCGAGTTAGCCAAGCCTTTATCGAAAACGCGCTCGCCGGGCGGCCGCTATTGCTTGAGGGCGGCGGTGATGGGCGGCTCGACTTCACTTATATCGAGGATCTGGCTGAAGGTATGGTCAGGGCTCTGGGGTTGCATGGTGGACCCGGCTCATCTGATACTTTCAACCTCACTTATGGCAATGCCCGAACCATTGCCGACTTGGCCGCCATCGTGAAGGAAGTGGTACCAGACGCGATCCTGGAAGAACGTCCTCGCGCTATTGAAAAACCGGTCCGCGGCACTCTGCGCATGGACAAGGCCCGCGAGCGTCTCGGCTTCAACCCAAGCTGGCCGTTGGAACGCGGCTATAAACAATATTGCGAATGGTATGTGAGCGAATGGCGGAAGGTGGTCGGAGCCAACGGGTGAGCGATGCGATCATCGTTTTCGCGCGCCTTGATTCCGCCCGCCTACCTGGCAAAGCGCTAACGCTTGTCGCCGGAAAATTTCTTCTCGACCGGGTCGTGGACCGATGCAAAGCCACGCCGGGATCTCCAAAAGTGATTGTCGCGACATCGGACCGGGAAATAGATGATCCGATCGCCCACCACATGAGCTCGCGCGGGGAGCTTCTGTTTCGTGGCGCCGCCGAGGATGTCGCCGGGCGTGCGCTGGCCTGTGCCGATGCGCATGATCTCGACCGTTTCGCCCGCGTTAGCGGTGACAGTCCCTTCATCGATCCAGATCTTATTGCGCACTGTTTGGCACGCTCGCGCCAGGGCGGCGCGGAGCTGGTTACTAACGTCTTTCCCCGAACTTACCCGAATGGTGTCAGCGTCGAAGTAATAACAACGGTCGCCATGCGCCGGATCGTGGCCGCAACTGCAGATCCCGAGGATCGTGAACATGTCACCCGTTATGCCTACCAGCGCGCGGAACATTTCACCCTCGACAATGTGAGCGCGTCGGACGATCGATACGCCGGTGTCAGTCTCGCCGTCGATACGCAAGTGGACCATGCCAAGGCCTGCTGGATCATCGAAACCCATGGCGACGACATCGACCTCGACACCGCCACCAACGCCGCCCGGGAATGGGAGATACGTATTTGAAATCCACCCCGATTACCCCACCCCGCGCCTTCAAGGTCGGCCATCCGGGCCGCGAGATCGAGCTGCGTCACGTGTTGGACCTTGAACTTGGTCAAGACGAACAGGTGACCCTAAAAACTGAGAGTGGCGGCGAATTCGACGTCTGCCGAAAGTCCTGGGGCTACTACGCGACGCCGTCTCTGAATGGGCGCCTAACCACTTTTGGGTATCGAAGCTGTTTGGTCAACAGCGGCTCCCGGCGCTATGTCCAGATCGTCGAGACCGGGCGGATGGACGAGTATCTCGATTATGTCGCAGATCAGGGCATGGAAATCGTCGCTTGGCTCGACGGCGACGAGATCGAATGGCTAACCAAAAGCTAGCGGGAACATGACATGGCGGAACAAATGACGGCCCGAGACCGGGCGATGCAGGACCTTTGGG
>JAPKDN010000725.1 GCA_028822575.1 Alphaproteobacteria bacterium
CTCGCGGTTCCGGGAAGATAAGGAACATAACACGAAACCAGCGAATGTCGGGAAGCGGCCGTTTTTCATCGATTCGTGTCACGCCTTGGCGGCCGATGGCGATATTGTGAAGGACTTTTGGCCGCAATTCTACGAGGACCGCTCAAAAGCCTCCTGAACGCAAAGACCCACGAGCCACCGGCTTGCTTCGGGACGGGGTGCGGGTCATATTTCTGAGTATGAGACGCAGTACAGACAAATTCAAACCGGCGTTGACGTTCGGTGGCACGCGGCTCCGGGAATGCGATCACTCGGACTGTCACGAGGCGGCTGAACATCGCGCGCCGAAATCTCGCGAGTGTCTCGGGGATTATTTTTGGTTCTGTCTCGACCATGTACGCGCCTATAACAAGTCGTGGAATTTCTGCGCCGGCATGTGCGCGGACGAAATCGAGACCGAAATCCGCGAAGATACGGTTTGGCGGCGTCCGACTTGGCCGATGGGTAGCGTTGAAGGTGACCGCAGCTGGCGGTTTGTACATGATGCGGATTTTAGTGATGGATTTGGCGCATTTCGGGGCAAATCCCATGCGCGTGAGGAGCCTTTGGGAGCACATCGTCCTCCGTCTGAATCGCCTGAAGGGAAAGCATTCAGCATTCTGGGACTTGACCCTTCGGCATCCTTGAGCGAATTAAAGACTAGGTACAAAGAACTCGTCAAAACCCATCACCCTGATCGGAATGGCGGCGACAAGCTTGCCGAGGAAAGGCTGAAAGACATCAACGACGCATATTCAACCCTGCGAAAATGCGTCACCGCGTAAGTTTGCGCGGCTATCATCGCAAATCGGAACGAATTTATGAGCACTGATAACGAAGAGCGCGTTAGGGCGCATACACTCGACGCGCCAGACACCGAGGTATCGGTTCGTGAGGCTTTTGGCCTTGATTCGAACTTGAAGGTCCCGGCTTTCTCTGAGGGGTCCGACTATGTCCCCGATATCGACAACACCTATATCTTTGATCACGACACGACGATGGCGATCCTCGCCGGATTTTCCCATAACCGCCGTGTCTTGATCCAAGGCTACCACGGAACGGGTAAGTCGACCCATGTGGAGCAGGTCGCCGCAAGGCTGAACTGGCCCTGCGTGCGCGTCAATCTCGATAGTCATATCAGCCGTATCGATCTGATCGGCAAGGATGCGATTGTCCTGAAGGACGGTAAGCAGATTACTGAGTTTCGCGAAGGCATTCTGCCCTGGGCATTGCAGCAACCCTGCGCGCTCTGCTTCGATGAATACGATGCGGGTCGTCCGGACGTAATGTTTGTAATACAACGTATCCTCGAGGTTGAGGGCAAGATGACATTGCTGGATCAAAGCAAGGTCATTCGGTCGCACAAGTTTTTTCGCTTGTTCGCGACGGCGAACACGATTGGTCTTGGTGATACGACAGGCCTTTATCATGGCACACAGCAGATCAACCAAGGTCAGATGGACCGTTGGAACATCGTTACGAGCCTGAATTATCTGGCGCATGAGGTGGAAACCGAAATTGTCGCCGCGAAGGTTCCTACTTGGAACAATGAAGAAGACCGCAAAACCATCGAAGCTATGGTGGCTTGCGCTGATCTCTCGCGTTCCGGCTTCATTAACGGCGATATCTCGACCGTTATGTCGCCGCGTACGGTGCTGACATGGGCTGAAAACGCTCAGATTTTTGATGACGTTGGATTTGCCTTTCGGTGTACGTTCTTGAACAAGTGTGATGAGACGGAGCGGCCGATCGTGGCGGAATATTATCAGCGTTGCTTCGGTTCTGAATTGCCAGAAACCGGTGTAAAGGTGCAATTGACCTGAGGAGGATGCCGTGAGCGACGACCTGTCGCCCGTCGAACAATTCAAGCAAGCGACGACGGCCACGCTGCGGTCGATCGCTGAGCGGGATGATATCGACGTTACGTTCTCGAATGAACCGTCGGGAATTACTGGTACCCGTGCGCGAGTGCCGTTCCCAAGTCGCGATTTGCCGCCGGAAGAAGTGGCACAAGTGCGCGGTGAAGCGGACGGTATTGCCTTGCGTCTGCGACATCACGATGCAGCGACTCATACGAAGAACATGCCGAGCGGCGATGTCGCGCCGTTGATGTTCGAAGCGCTCGAGCAAGCCCGCGTTGAAGCCATTGGTGCCCGTCGCATGATCGGGCTATCCGAAAATTTGGCCACGGCCATGGAGACCCGCTTTCGCCAGCAGGGCCTGCACCGAGTCAAGGAGCGCACCGAAGCGACACTGCCGGAAGCCGTGCGTCTGCTCGCACGGGAAAAACTAACCGGTGCGCCGCCACCGCCATCGGGCCAAGCGATCTACGATCAATGGAAGCCGATTTTGGATAACAAGATAGGATTAGCGCTGGATAAGCTGGAGGAGCTGTGGGGGGCAGACGAGGCGAAGACGCGCGAGG
>JAPKDN010000035.1 GCA_028822575.1 Alphaproteobacteria bacterium
TCGTGGAGTACCGTCATGTCACCCAACCGGACCGAGATCAACGTCGAGGATCACGAGTATCTACGCCATGGCGACCGGGCGAAGCGGCTCACCCTGCATACACCGGCGGGCGACGGACCCTTCCCCGTCGTCGTCGATCTGCATGGCGGCGCCTGGAACAAGGGCGATCGCGGTGAATGCAATGAGCGTTGCGCGGTGTTGGCCAGCCAGGGTGTCGCGGCGGCGGCTTTGGATTTCCGCCAGGCGGTGGACGGCTACCCCAGCTCGTTGGTGGATATCAATTACGCGGTACGATGGCTGAAGGCGATGGCTGGCGCTCTGCGTCTCGATCCGACACGTGTCGGTCTTGTCGGGCAGTCCAGCGGCGGGCATCTCGCCATGCTCGCGGCGATGCGACCGCACGACACGCGCTATGCCGACCTACCGCTTCCCGGTCCCCTCGCGCCACAAGACGCCACGATTCAATGCGTGGTGATGACGTGGCCGGTAATCAACCCCCTGTCACGTTACCGCCACGCGCTACGCCTGCGCGCCGGCGATAATCCGCCCAGCTGGATCGGCGATATTCCGGAACGACACGATACCTATTGGGGTTCCGAGGCCGCGATGACAGAAGGCAATCCGACCATGGCTCTGGAACGTGGCGAGGATGTACGGACGCCGCCAACCCTGTGGGTCCAAGGCCGTCCGGACCCGATACATGACTACAATGACCCTGAATCGGATTTCGATGGGAACGAGCCCGACCGTTTCGCCGCCCGCTATCGCGCCGCCGGGGGGAACATCGAGATCGCGGACATCGATCAGACCACCCGTTCGGGCGAGGCAACCCATCACATCGTCGCTAAATTCTGCCGAGAGCACCTCGTCACCGCCCCCACGGAAACGAACAAGGCGTCCGCCGCCTGACTAATGTGCTAAACTGGGAACAATCATCGCTGGAGGATAATCATGGGCTATTCACTCGAACAATTTTCGTCGGATTGCCGGCAGGCTCTACTAAAGGATTCCGGTCCCGACGGCCTGGAAGCCGTACGCCAGTTCGTCGGCAGGGCCTGCGTCGACGAGGAATTCGTCGCCAAGCACTTCGCCCCGGACAACAATGACCCACGCAAGTTGATCTATGAGGATCCAGAACTGAAATTCTGCATCTTCACCCATGTCCATGACGGCGCGAAGACCAGCCCCCCGCACGATCATGGCCCCGCCTGGGCGATCTACGGCCAGGCCGCCGGCACCACCGAGATGACTGACTGGCGTTGCCTCACGCCGCCATCATCCGAAACACCGGGCATGGTCGAAAAGGTCAAAACTTATGAGCTGACGCCGGGCACCGCCTATGTCTACCAGATCGGCGACTTGCACTCGCCGCACCGGGAGGGCTCGACCAAGTTGCTCCGCATCGAGGGCATCAACATGGACGGCGTCCAGCGCGACGCCTTCATGGTCGCCGCGGAATAATTTAACAATAGCGGGGAGGCATCTCGGTCCGAGGTGCCTCCCCGCTATTCCTCCAAGGTCGGCCCCGCGCCGGCCACGCGGGTTTGGCGCATGAAGTGACGGTAATTGTCCGCGTCGAAGCCTGTCCCTCGGTGCAGCATGCAGCGGTTGTCCCAGATCACCAATTGCCCCGGCTCCCAGATTTGGGTGTGAATGTGGTCCGGCCCGGTCGCGCGGTCCAACAAGTCGTCCAACAAGACCCGACTCTCGCCATCGCCCCATCCGGCGATGTTCCGAGCATGCGATCCCACATAATAGTTCTTCTCGCCATTCCCGGGGTTCCGGCGCACGAGCCTCTGATTGATCGGCGGTAGCGAAGCGGCATGGGCCGGATCAACTTCCGCAACCTTTGATCGCGAGAACACGTAGTCGTGCACGACCTCTAACGGATCGATGGTCTCCTTGGTCGCGTCGGGCAGAGCGTCGTATGCGGCGCGAGAACTTACGTATTGGGTGTGACCACCCTCTTCTGGCACCTCATAGGCATACATGATCGACACCAAGCTCGGCACTTTTCGGAACGAGGAATCCGTGTGCCACATGTTGTTGCCGCTCATGAATTTAGTGTGCGAGTGATCATTGCCCACGACGGTTCCATCTGGCCGCACATTGCCGATCGTGCCGAAATAATTGATCACCCCGTCCCGGCCCAGCGCGATGTGATTGGCCTCGGGCTCTCCCAATCGCCGTGTGAAGGCAAGATGTTTGTCATCGTCGAGCGATTGCTCTGGAAACACCAGGTATGAGTAGTCATCAATCGCCGCCCGGACGACAGACACCTGTTCGTCGCTTAAGCTCGCGCCGAGGTCGATCCCGGTGATTGTCGCGCCAAAGTCATCATGCAGAGGGTCTATGGAAAGTGTTGCCATGATCCGGCCTCCCAGTGTTTCCTTCATCCCGATCCCATAGCATATTGCCTTAAAGGCGACGGGCAAACCGCCATCGCCAACCATTTCAAACCGGATATAGCACCGGATATAGCCTGGGAGCTCTTCATGGCCGTCGTCGAAACCGAACAACACGGGCAGATCCTCGTCATTCGCATGAACCGTCCGGAGCGCCTCAACGCGATGGGCAGCGAAATGATGCAGATGCTGGCCGAGAAATGGCGAATGTTCCGGAAAAACCCGGACTTGGAGGTCGCCATATTCACCGGCACCGGTCGCGGTTTCTGCGCCGGCGAGGACATGAAGGAAACTCTTGAGAAAGGCGACGTTGGCAGCAATAGCGACATCAAGCCCGACGATCCCTTCATGGCGATGGAGCTGGAGAAACCGGTTATCGGCGCCATCAATGGGTTCGCCATGGGCGGTGGGTTCATGCTGGTTGAACGCACGGACCTCAGGGTCGCCGCAAACAACGCCATCTTCGAGGTTTCCGAGGCCAAACGGTGGCTACTGGGCGGCTACAACCATGGCACGGTCGCCAACATGCCCTACCCGGTCGCGATGGAGATGGCTTTCGGGTTCCGCTTCACCGCCCAGAGATTTTACGAGCTCGGGTTCCTGAATAGGGTGGTCGAGCCGGAGCAACTGATGCCGACGGCGATCGAGATGGCCGAGCATTTGCTAACCCTGCCCCCGGCATCGCGGGTAAACACGATGCATATGATGCGTCAGATGCGCCCCGCGCCCACCGCCCAACAGGACCGCCTGGCCGAAGCCCTGCACCTCCACGGCGATACCAATGACCGGATGGAATCCCGCGCCGCCTTCGCGGAGAAGCGCAAACCGAACTTCAAGGGTTGGGACAACGCCGAGGACCGTTACAACATGCCCAAGCTTTCCGACTTTCCCGAGTAAACGGAGGCAGTACCATGGGCGCGCTCGACGGGATCAAGGTCTTGGACCTTAGCCGAGTGATCGCCGGTCCCTATTGTTGCCAGATGTTGGCGGATAATGGCGCCGACGTGATCAAGGTCGAGGCACCGGGCGGCGACATGAACCGCGGCTTTCCGACGATGATTACGCCGGGGCAAAGCACGAATTTTCTGTCCGCGAACCGCGGAAAACGCGGCATCACCCTGAACCTCAAGAACCCCGAGGCCCGGCGGATCATGCACGCCCTGGCGGCCAAGATGGATGTGGTGGTGCAAAGCTTTTTGCCCAAGACCGCCGCGGCGCTGGGCGCCGATTACGAGACCCTGTCGCCGCTCAACCCTCGGATGATATATGCCTCGATTTCCGGCTATGGCGCCAAGGGGAAACTGAAGGATAAACCGGGTTACGACACCATGATGACGGCCTTCGCCGGGATCATGTCACTAACCGGGGAAGCCGATGGACCGCCCGCGCGACCCGGTGTGATCGCGGTGGATATGGCGACGGCGATGTTGGCCTATGGCGGTATAGTCTCTGCCCTTTTCGCTCGTGCCGAGGGGCGTGCCAATGGCCAAAGGGTCGATGTCTCTCTTTTAGAATCCGCTGTCGCGCTGTTGAGTTTCCGAGGCCTCAACTACCTTCAGCTGGGCAATGTCGATCAACGCGAGGGCGCCGGCTATAATTCCATCACGCCCTATGGATCCTATCGCTGCGCCGACGGTGATATTCTCATCGGCGCCGCCACCCAAGGCAATTGGTTGAAGCTTTGTCGGGTGCTCGACGCACAAGACCTCGCCGACGACCCACGCTACGCCGACAACGCCACACGGTCAGAGAACGCCGATGCCCTGCGCGTCATCGTGGAGCGGATTCTGGCTTCCGCGACCATGGATGAATGGCTGGAGAGGCTTGAAACCGGAGGTGTTCCCTCGGCCCCGATCAACACGGTCGACCGCGTCCTGGAGCATCCCCAGGTCCGGGCCAATGACATGGTGGTCGCCGCGCCGACCGCCGATGGCGGCACGATGGATTTGCTGGGCAACCCGATCAATATGTCGGCGACCCCAGGGAATGCCGGCAACGCCCCGCCAACGCCAGGTCAGCACAATGCCGAGGTACTAGGGGAGATGTTGGGGCTTTCCGAGGCTGAAGTCACGGAACTCGCCAAGGATGGGGTGCTTTGATCGCCTAATGTATAAAACGCCAACCAATCAATACGCCGAAATGCCCCCTTCCGCCGGAATCACCGCGCCATTGACCATCCGGGCCTCGTCCGAAGCGAGGAACAGCGCGATATTGGCGATGTCCTCCGGCTCTCCCGACCCGAAGGGATAGGCTTTCCAGGATGAGACCATCGCGGCCCGGCGGTTTGAAAAGGCCGCGCCGGAAGAGCGGCTCTTGATGCGGTCGGTGGCGATCATGCCCGGGCAAATCACGTTGGCCCGCACACCGTCCGCGGAATAGGCCCCGGCGAGGCTTTGCGTGAAGGAGATCAAACCGCCCTTGGCGGCGGAATAGACATGGGCTGGATGATTGCCGCGCAACGCCACCACCGAGGAGACGTTCACCACCGCGCCACCCCCACTGTCGATGATTTTGGGAATACCGAACCGGCTACACAGGAACGGGCCCTTGAGGTCCAGAGGGATGGTCCGATCCCAAACACTCATATCAACCTCGGTCACCACTGAATCCTCGGGCACGGAGCCGCCGGCGCAATTGAACAGCACGTGTAGCGCCCCAAAATGCTCGACTGCGCGGGCCATCGTCGCCTCGACGCTGTCCTCGTTGGTGACGTCGGTCGGCAAGAACAGCGCCGCCTCGCCGATTTCAGCGGCTGTCGCGGCGCCGGTTTCCTCGTTCAGCTCCGCAACAATTACCTTTGCGCCTTCGCGCGCGAATATCATGGCCGCCGCCTTTGCGATCCCCGTCCCGGCGCCTGAAATCACCGCTACCTTGCCCGCTAGTCGCCCCATGACTCCATCCCCGTGATCAAATTCATCTGGCCAAAGCCTGCCCCCACGGTCCGGGCCTGCCAAGGGGGAACCGTGGCGGGATCGGCTCCATCAGGTGGAAGATGCACGTCGCCCAGGTCGCCCAAGGTGTCGGTGATGGCGTCCTTTGGGAAATCGCCGCATCCCGCGTCGCGGGCACGCCTATTCCCGCGATCAGGCGCGCCCGATGCCCCGCACTACCCTGGCCGGCAACATCACCGGCAATGAGGGGCCGATCAAAGCGGAGAAGTGACTAAAGGCGAGACTTATCCCTGCTTCACGGATCACTGCGCTCCATCGATCATCGGTGCCTTGTGGTGGTAGTCGGTCACGCCTTGAAAGGCTCCGGCGAGCTGGAACAATCGCGTCTCGTCGAACGGCCGCCCAACCAACTGAAACCCCAAGGGTAAGCCGCTCTCGGAAAAACCAGCCGGAACGGTTAGCGCCGGAACGCCGTAATAATTCAGCGGCCGTGTGTAACCGGTCAGCCGCATCAACATTGCCGGCAGGGCCTCGGAATCTCCCACATCAAGCTCCGCGAGCGTAGGCGAGGCTTCTCCGACGCTCGGCAGGATGAGCGCGTCGCATTTCGTGAACACGGCATCGATGAGCCGTTGCAGATGATGGGAACGCAGGCTCAGCGCCTCGATATAGCGGGTGGCAGGTACCGCCAGACCGATTTCAATCCGCCGCCGAACCTGGGGCGAGTAGTCATCGCGCCTGGTACGCAACCATTTACGGTGCAAGGTCGCCGCCTCGGAGCGCGTAATGACGTTCGACAACGCGTTGAGCTCGTCTTGGTCGGGCATGGTGACCTCGACAATCTCGACGTCCATGCCGTCATAAACCTCAAGCGCCGCCTCGATGGCCGCCTCGACCTCGGCGCTCGGCGCGATACCTCCATGCCGCACGTCGATGCCGATTCTAATCCCCTTTACCGGCCTTGAAGTCGCGGCCTCGTAGTCGCCGACCGGCTCCAAACTGGTGGTGGGATCCATCGGGTCGGCGCCGGCGATTATCTCGTATAGCCGGGCACAATCCGCTGCGGTACGCGCCAAAGGGCCAAAACAATCAAGGGAGAACGACAACGGCATTCCACCGTACCGGCTGACCCTGCCTTGAGTTCCCTTCATCCCGACCAGCCCGCACAAGGCCGCCGGGATCCGAACCGAACCGCCGGTGTCGGAGCCGAGCGCGCCATGAACCAACCGCCCCGCGACCGCCGAGCCAGAGCCAGAGGACGAACCGCCCGGCGCATGGGCAGTATTCCAAGGATTGCGGCAATCACCAAAATGCAGGTTCTGACCAACCGGACCGCTGGCGAATTCCGACATGTTGAGCCCGCCGAGGCATAGCGCGCCGGCGGCGGCGAGCCGCTGCATGACCGTGGCGGTATGGTTCGGCACGAAATTCCGCTGGATTGCGTTGCCGCCAGTGGATGGCTTGCCAGCCCGATAGAACATGTCCTTATGGGCAAGCGGGACTCCATGCAATGGCCCGAGATCCATGCCGCGCGAACGGGCACGATCGGCCGCCTTCGAGGTTTCCAATGCCTCTTCGGCTTCCAAGCGAATGAAACAGTTGAGATGCGGTTGCGCGGCTTCAATCCGTTCAATACAGGCGCGGGTAACCTCTTCGGAGGAAAACGCCCCGGACGCGATACCCTCAGCAGTCTCCACCAGGCTAAAATGCGTAAGCCGAGATTCCGCAGTCATGACCCACCGCCCCACGCAGCTTTACCCCGTTCGGCATGCATCACACGCAGGAAATCTGCTGGCTCATCATCGAACCCGACCTCATTCGAGGCGGATTCAGCCAACGCGTCAATCGGGCCCAACATTCCCGCAAGACCATGCGCGTCAACCGGGTCGACCGAATAACGGTGAAATCTCTCAACCAGCGTCGCAACGAACGCCGCGTCGTAAGTCTGCCCTGCCTTCTCCTGGCTCATCCGCCAAGCCTCCCGTTCTGAAGCTGTATTGTCGGGCCGCATCGCCGCTATCCGAAATATGACCCACCATTCACGTGCATGATCTGGCCGGTCACCATTGCCGCACGACTGGTGCACAAAAACACTGCCATGTCGGCGATTTCCGAAGGCTCTATTATCCGTCCTAGCGGGATATGGCGGCCCATTTCCATGACCTCATCATCACTGTTGCCATAACGTGGCTGCGCTGTATCGGTCAGGCCCGGCGCGACGGCGTTAACCCGAATGCCGTGCTTGGCCAATTCATTGGCGCTAGCCCTAGTCACACCGAGAATACCGAGCTTGCTAGCGGTGTAATGCGAGGCTAAAGGCGTTTGGCCGCGCACGGATTGCGAAGCCAAATTGACAATACACCCCTTGGTCCCGGCAGCGACCATGGCCCGAGCGGCCGCCTGACTGCAAAAGAACGTGCCCTTTAAGTTGATATCAAGGACGAAGTCGTAGTCCTTCTCCTCCATTTCCAGAAATGGGACTCTTGGAAACATGCCAGCGTTGTTGATTAAAATATCCAGGCCGCCGAGCCCGGTCACGGTCTCGGCGGCGATTCGGCGGCAATCGGTGACGTCCGAGACATCGCCCTTGACCAGAATCGCGCGCTGCCCCATGGCCCGAACCTCCTCGGCGACACCCTCGGCCTTGGCCTGATCATCGTGCCAATTCACCGCAACGTCCGCGCCCGCCTCAGCGAAACCCAAGGCCATGCCGCGTCCTATACCTTGCTGCGCGCCCGTAACCAGGGCTTTTCTACCCTCAAGCTCCATTGCCATGCTTGGCCCCACCATCTTTTCAAGGTTTTCAATTACGAATATCATGTAACGACAAACGGGCGAAAGGCTAGTGTCTTCGAGCCTCAGCATGCTTAGCCACTCTGGCCTTGGGATCATAATGACGCTCGATCGGAGCGAGGACTATCAAACCTCAATGAATAAAATTCAACCTGATCACAAACCAAACTCAGCCACTTTGATGATGTGGTAGGGCAGCGGTTGCGTTCTTAGTGCAGCCCATGCGAGGCGAGGTAACGCGGGACATGTTTTGGGCGAATGGCGTGGTAAGTTCCATGAATAGTGGTTTTGATGTTGAACAGGGTTGTGTTGACCCATTTGAAGGCAGGGTTTCGCGCAGCCTTCACGCCGCCGCCAGTTACGGTCAGCTGATAGCTGCAGCCGACTTGTGTGATTGCCGAGAAGCGAGCGAGCACGTCACTGACGACAGTGGTGCCGGAGATCAAGATGCGGGCGCCGCATTTCTTCTTCTCGCCCCTGCGAAAGCCTTTGACGTAGCAGAGCTAGAGACGGTGGGGCTGGCTCTCCTGGTTGTCTTGACGGCGGCCACGAACGGGGTTTTACCGGCAGCTCTACGCCCGCGCTTACGTCCATGGCGCACGCCACCGATGTAGGCGCCGTCGATCTCGACTCGCTTGTTGGACCCATCGATGGGTTTGTCGTTTTCGCGCTCAAGAATCACTTGCGACAGTTTTGGCGGAATTTTCCACGCCATCGTTTGCATCACGCGGAGGCGTTGGGCCATCTTTAGGCTCGATATCCCCGTCTTCGACGGGGTCACCAGGAAAATCGCCTCGAACCACATGTTGAGGTCAAGCTAGGACGAGTGGAAGATGGTGCTGGCGATCAGCGAGACTTGGTGACAACAGCCGGGCCAGCGCTAATCGGACCCCGCTTTGTGGCAGAACTCCTCTGCACCATACAATGCACGGAAATCCAACCCACTCAGCTCTTTTTAAGATTGCATCTTGTCGCGCACCATATTCAACCCCTTGAACGAATTGTCGTGTTCATGGTTAGCGCCAACAAAAATGCGCTGAGGGTAGTGCGTAATGAGGAAATTCTTTGTCCCGCCAGTCCTCATCGTCATCATTACCACATTGCTTGCGAGCAACTATTGGCCATAGTTTCGACCGTCAAGAGACGAATTTGGCGCGACTGAATCCGTAGATGCGATTTGGATCGAAATGACTACTCTTAGAAACTTTGAAATCCAAATACCGCCGGTTCCTGAGGGTAGATCAATATATTCCAAGCATTCCTGCACAGTACTGTCGGCGATTTCACGGACCATGTGCTGTATCGCATCAGCGTGACAGAGCTCATTCCCAATTCTCGCCCTGACGTCTATTCTGGCCCGAATTATCCCGACAAAGATGCCATTGTTTCTGAGGCTTCAGCCATCGGTTGTTCATAGCCTATGGACAACGTATTGCCCATTAACCTTTTCGATATAGCCAGCGATGGATCGCCGTTAGGCTCCGACTACTCGCAAGCGCTGCTTAGCGCGGTTCCTAAACTACTCATGCTGCCGTCCACCGGAGCCTCTAACAATCTCGCCACATTGCAACGAATCGCGAGACTTCGGGTACCTGAACCGCGATCGTTATGAAGAAGAACTTCGGGGCATGGTCGGAAAGGGCTGGTGTGAAGTCAGTCCTGCATTACCGTGAATTGGAGTGCGAGTTTCGGCATCCAACGGGCCTTAGCGAGGCGAACCTGGCACATATTCCCGCAATTATAGATCGCATCATTAGTCACGGCGGGCAAGTTGTTTGATTTGGCCGCCCACAGATGTCGGACTTGAAAGGACGGCCAGGTTAAATAGACCTAAAAAGTTCTAATTTTCTTCTGCAGGCCCATGCTATCACCCGAGTGCGATATTTTTGGGGCTTCGGCGTCCGGTCTGGCGTCCCAGCGATCGCACAGGGGATACCGACAGCCCGCTGTAATGGAGCCGAACTTCGCTGCATTACCAAGGATTAAGGTTTTGTAGCGCCGTAACGGGTGATTAATGAATTCGGCAAGGACCTGACGCGCCACTTGATCGAACCCCAACAGCTGGATGTTGCGGCAATCCGTCAACACCCTGAATTGCGCTATCAACTATTGGATCTTCCGGACCTGCTGGGTGCTATGGACCAGCTATTGGATACAACGAGGGACGCTAGTGACGTTTGGCGCGATGATACCCCACCGCCGCCACCCCCACCAATCCAAGGTTTTTAACTCTGACCCACTCACCCTCTCCCAAGACTATTATCCTGTAAAGCGACGCGTCGTCGCCATGTATCCATTGACGATAGACTGATCCCGAGACACTAACGGTGAAAATCTTCTGCCGTGACCGTCCACTCGACCATACGTCTGCGAACCGCATATTCGGGATCAAGTTTTTCTATTCGGTCCAGTTGGTGCCTGGAATCATCGAAACGACTGGACGAACGAAGAATACGCGCCAACAGAAACCGCACGTCGGTCTCAGCGTAACCAAGTTCAATCGCGGTTTCGGCGGCCGGCAACGCGTGCTTGTTGTTTCCGGTCAAGAAAGCAGAGCGAGCCAGTTGATAAAAAGCTGCGGGATTATTCGGTGCCAAGATAAGGGTTTTTTTGAATTCGGCCATTGCCGCCAGATTGTTCATCTCGCGATGCTGAAATACGCCATTGATATAGTACGATTCCGCTTTTCCCGGCGCCAGGACCAAAGCGCCCTTGACGTTTATCTCCACCGCAGCCGCACGGGCCCGTCTCGCCAGGGCGCATTTCGCGATTTCCAACCTCACTTGTGCCGACAACGGGTCAACGACACATGCCCATGAAAGTAAGTTTTCCCGATTTTTACTGTCTTTTACGTCCAAGCTGGGCACCGCTAAACGCAAAAGCGTGAATGCGGACCCAGGATCCGTCACAAGCGCTTTTTCAAAGGCAAGAAGTCCGTCGGCGTGTCGGTTATTGTTGCTCTCCAATACTCCCAGGAAAAACCAAAGGTGCCCAGATTCATGATTTTGCCGAAGCCCAGAGCGAAGGGTGGCCATTGCTTCGGTACCCCGGCCGGTGCCCGCCTGAAGTTTCACCAGCTCGATCCACGCATCCGACCAAAATGGGTCTTTTACCAATGTTTCTTGGATCAGGGACTCGGACGCTCCCACCTCACCCCGGGTCAACAGATCCCGCAGATCGGTTCGCGTCTGCTCGCGGCGGGAGTGAGTGGTCATTCCTGTATTTTCATCCAAAATACTGAGGGCGCCAACTCTTCGACCGATACCTTTAATGGACTCTCTAAATGGCTTTTAACGGACTCCCAGGACGCTACGAAATCTCTGATGGTTACAAAGCTTTTTTCATGCCGCCGGCCTTCGAGCCGCCCACGCGAGCGGCCCAGATCACTTAAGGTGCCGAGCGGTGCCGAGCCAACAATTCGAGTCGCCAGTTCTTCCAATACTGCCGCCATTCGCCATGAAGCGCGTTGGGTTCGATGAACATAAAGACTTGATTGAAGCCTATTGAATGCTTCCACCGACAGATTGGATAGATTCGGCAGGTCGGACGCCAGATGATCCGCCACCGCGCGGCAGGCTTTCTCGCCAGTCTTGAAAACATGGCTCACCACGTTGGAAATAAACCCGTCATGCCATACGTGGTCGTCTGGGCAAATCCCGACTACCGGTGTTCCCAACAGAGCCCCCTCCAGACCAGTCGTACATCCGGTATGCACCATCACTCTCGCGGCGAGCATCCAGGCGATGTGGTCCTTGTCACTCTCTACCCTGACACTCACAAGACCTTCGCAAGCATCTATCCAGCGTTCTATTCTCTCGGACGGATGCGGCCGCACAATTACCAATGTATCGGGATGGCCTTCCGCGAAGCCGCGCAGAAACCGGTTTATTTCCCGAAGATTAGAATGCTCGAAGGCCAACAAACTTTCAAAACGCTCCAGATCGTTTGGATCATCGGGATCGAGAACCCCAACATTCACGCATCGACTAAAGTGCGAATAAGTATCGATATCGAAAGGATTGATCGCGCCGCAATTCGTATTCACGAGAACGAAATCGCCGAGTTCCCCGCGTAATTTAGCGGCCTTCTCTGTCGAATCCGGCCCAGCACCAGACGCGATTACGTCCGATCGTGGGTTACCCGTCACCACGATCCGATCTCTCACGTTTGGGAAACGCTCAACGAGAAAATCCCGATGCTTTTTTCCCTGAACAAACACTGTGTCCGCCGTTTCCATCGCTTCCGGCGAGAACATGGTCGCCAATTCAATGTCATAGGTAACCCCAAATGCTTCTTCCTCGATCGAAGTGATCAAGTGGCCATAATCCTTGGCGGCCCGCATCATTGAGGCTTGGGTGTGATTGTTGCCTTTAAAAAGTACGAGCCCTCGCGGAAGTTCAGCCAGATTTTCAGCGAACCACCATTGCTGAGCAATGACGACCTGGAGGTTCTTGGAAAGACAATCGGCCGCGATGAACTGGCGCGACGTCATTTCACGAAAAGACTCTTCAATCAGGAGATACAGAACCGTCATTGATCAGCGGACACTTCATCGATTGAGCTAACCCGGTCTCTAATAAAGCAAAGATAGCGACAGTGACAGATACAGAAAGGCAGAAGAGACGAGACCACCATTAGACAAACCAGCATCAACGATCCATCGCCCCGCAAGGCCAGCTTGATCTCTAGAACTTCCTTGGTAGATGAATCGGGTTTGGGTTTCCCATAGATGGTGTTTTTTGATTCACC
>JAPKDN010000726.1 GCA_028822575.1 Alphaproteobacteria bacterium
AAGCCTTCTGCCCTGGCTGGGATCACCACCAGACAGGTGGTGGTCGCCGATCTGGAGGATGGCGGAGTGGTGATCCGCCAGACGACGCCGGCGTTGGAGCGGGCTTCCTTCATTCTCAACTTTCTCAGCCCGCGAAATCTCACAAATCTCAATGCACCAGTGGATGCCTGGGCTGTCGAAGTGATCGAGGAAGGCCATATCGACTCAATCTTTTCCTGGCCGACTAATCCTTATACCCAGGGGTTTTTTACTGCATGCCATTGCCCCACGCAGACAAGAACGCCCAGCCTCTAGCCGCCATCAAAGATCAGTTGTCCCTGCCACACCAGCGCCCGAAGGGTAGTTATTTCAGGCCACGATGTGAGTTCTTCGTCCCCAGTACTTGTGATCAAGAATCGTTCTCGATGGTGACGGTTCACACCGACGACTATCCGGCCCATCGGGAGCACTGTGTCCGCTGGAACGAGATTTATGCAAAGAGTCTCGTGCCCGAGGAAACCGTCAAGGACGAGATGCTCCCCGTCGCTGAGATAGTTCTCGAAGTCAAGGACAGCTCTCTCACCGCCATGTTCTCCGGCGGTGGCAAGGCACAGCAGGATAAAGCCAACGAGAGAATGAGTTTCTGGACCACCAAGGGCGAGACCATGGCCGTTTTTTGGCGAGTCCGGTGGCGGCAAACCAACTTTCGCCAAGATGCTGGTGGGGCTGGAAACTACACCCATGGCAAGGTCTATCTCAGCGGCACCAATTTGGGGGACATAGGGGTCAGCGATCGCACGCCGTCGCAGCTCGCCTCTCTTCAGATGGTGTTCCAGAACCCGCCGCACACCGCCGGCTATCAGAGCGGCCAAGTGATAAAGCGGTTTGGCATCGAGTCCAATCCAGCCAAGATCCAGGAACGAGTGTTCCAACTGCTGGACACAGTCAAGCTTCCACACCCCTCCGCTTCGCGCAAGCCACGGCAGCTCTCGGGCGGGCAAAAGCAACGCCTCGGTATCGCCCGAGCCTTCGCCGGCAGTCCAAAAACCGTGATCTCGGACAAGACGATCTCGGCGTTGGATGTGTCCGTGGCGGCGGCGGTAATTGAACTGCTGATAGATATCCAGCGCGATTATCACATGGCCATACTGTTCATCAGCCATGACCTTTCGGCGGTCCACTATACCGCGGACTGGGTAGTGATGATTTATCTGGGGCAAATCACGGAGCGCAACTCCAACGACGACATGTTCTCGCCGCCCTACCATCCCTCTACCGAAGCGTTGTTGTCGGCGGTTCCAATCGCTGATCCCAAGGTCACCAAGCGTCGGGTCTTCCTGGAGGGCAATCTGCTGAGCCCGCTTAATCTACCCAAGGGTTGCCCGTTCTCGACCCGCTGCCCACGGTCCCGCGGTAAGCTCTGCGGTGAGGCGCCGCCGCCGTTGCAGTTCGCCGACGACCACCACACCATCGCCTGTCACAGCTCACTCGATGAATTCCGCAAGGTGGAACCGGTGATCTCGATCCCAGATTGGAGCGCCGACACGGCGGACAAAAGAGGTTTCACTCATAAAAACCAAACGAGGCCGACATGAGTCTTCCCCGTTTCTCGTTTGGCTCGCCTATCCAACACGTGATCTTTCCATATTGCCCGATTGTCGACGCGCGACGCGCCCGCATAGGGTCGGAAAGCTGATCCAAATAGGAGACAACGTTATGCGATTCACTGACAAGGTCGCGCTGATCACAGCGGCGGCGAGCGGAATCGGACGGGCGACCTCGGACATCATCGCGCGCGAAGGCGGCACCGTCATCGCGGTCGACGTGAATGACGAGCGCCTGGAAGCGATGGTAACAGAGATCACCGACACTGGCGGCAAGGCGGTGACTTATAACACCGATGCCACCAACCGCGACGCGGTCAACCAGACCGTCGCAAGCGTGCTCGAACATCATGGGCATATCGATATCTTAGTTAACGCGGTCGGTGGTAGCACCATCATCGCCAATCCCGCCGCGCGCACCGACGAGCTGACCCTGGAAGACTGGCAGGCGATCAACGCCTTCAACCTGGATGGCATGTTCCTTTTCACCAAAGCGCTGATTCCGATTATGAGGAACCAGGGCGGCGGTAAGATCGTCAATCTCGCTTCGATCGCTGGACGCGGTTTCAGCGACGCTAGCAGCAGTGCCTATGCCACCGCCAAGGGCGGGGTAATCGCCTTCACCAAGAAAGCCGGCCGCGAGCTCGGACCATTTGGCATCACCGTCAACGCCATTGCGCCCAACATGACCCTGACCGAGCGCATCCGCCCACGCTGGGACCAACGTAGCCCGAGTGACCAGGACGCCACAGTCGAGGGCATTCCGCTACGCCGCATGGCCGAAGCGATCGATCAGGCCCGGGTTATCTGCTTCCTGGCTTCCCAGGACGCCGATTACGTGACCG
>JAPKDN010000727.1 GCA_028822575.1 Alphaproteobacteria bacterium
TGAATTTTACGGAATGGTGCGTGTTCCATGATGAGATTCGAGAGACGGCAAGCGCGCGAGTTGGGCTCAACCCCGTAAACCTCGGCGCCTAGAAGACGCATGAGGGGGCACATAATATCTTCCGCGCACCCGGCATCCAGAAAGGCGTGGCTCGTGAAAGGCTTATTCAGGCGATCGCGGAGATAAGCGATGGGCGCAGGAAAATATGGGCTGTCCGCCAGTTTCATAGGTTCAGGCTTGGGTGGTGTTATACCTGTTGGGCTGGTCAAGGTCGAACGAATGACCGACATAGGCGATACCGCAGCCGCTGCACTAACAAAGGCCAATGGAGAAAAATCCGGGCTGTCCCACGCCATGGTTCTGAGGGCCGGCTCAGCCTTGTTGGGCGTGCTGGCGGCTTTGCCGCTGGACTTGACCGTGGCGGCCTAATCGGCCCCGTAAAGCGCGATCATTTTCCGATGGGTCAAAGCTCAAGGGAGGTGGTGAGAGGGATAGCCAGTATCGATAGTGATATTGTATCGCGCGTGTTGATTCGGTCTAGTGCCCAGTCTTCCACGCGATCAAGATCTCCCGTGGCCAGAACGGTCGTGTGCATAAGCATTCGTTATCTGGGTTCGCTCAGCCGCAGAGCTAAGGCCTTATCCAGAAACATCAAGGCCTTGTTATGCTTTCCCACTCGAAAAGCCTTCCGCGCATGAGCGCTTAGACCCTGTAAATCGTCACCGGTGGCGGTCAGACCTCAGCTCCATAGATTGACCGGGCGGTATCAGCGCTCACCAACCCGTTCAAGACATCCGCGGCGATCTTGGACTTGTCGCGACCCTTGGGATCACCTAAACCACCGCCGCCCGGCATCTCGATGGTAAGGCGCGTGCCTGCCGGTATCGACTGCCGGCCCTTGCCTTTCATTACCGTCCCGTCAGAGAGATAAAGCCGACCGGTCATGCCGTCGCCACCGCCGTTGCGGCCCCGAGGCGGATAGATTACCCGGTCGAACATTGTATTGATCGCAAAGGGCGCGTCCTCGGCGTGGGAGATTTCCATCACCTGGCCAACGCCGCCCCTATGGGTGCCGGCGCCGCCGCTGTCTGTGCGGTATTCCTTCTTCCAGAAGATCAGTGGCGCGATGGTCTCGTTGATCTCGATCGGGGTGTTGCGAACCCCCGACGGGAAAGCCGTGGCGTTCAGGCCATCCTTAGCGGGGCGGGCGCCGGTTCCGCCGGAATGGAATGTGTTCATGGCGAAGGGGGTTGCATCACCGTAGTCATGCTCGGTGAGCCCATGTCCGCCGAGCAAAACCGGGTTCCAAAGACATGATGTTCCTTCGGCTGGAACCCGGTCTGGGATGATTTGATTCAAACAGCCCAACACCACGTCCGGCAGCATCTGACCGATCACATGCCGCGCGGTGACCGCCGCTGGACGGGGCGCGTTGAGAATGCAGCCAACCGGGGCGCTGATCCGCACCGGTTCCAGCGAGCCGGCGTTGTTGGGCACTCGGTTGCCGATGACGCAACGGATGCCAAAGGTGGCATAGGCCTCGGTATAGGTGACGGGCACATTGATCCCGAAACTGGAGGCCGGCGATGTGCCGCTGAAGTTGAGATCGATACCGCTTTCCGAAATCGTCATCTCGCAGACTAGGTCGATCTCTTTCTCATACCCATCGATCCGCATGGCGTTCTTATACGTGCCGAAGGGCAGGGCGCGGACCTCGGCTAGCATACCGGCGCGCGAGGAGTCGATGATGTGCCGGCCAAGGTCGTCAAGCGTTAGCAGATTGAACTCCCGCATCATGGCGACCAGCCGTTCGCCGCCGACATCATTGCAGGACGCCAGTGAGTAAAGATCACCCTCTACCTCGACGGGATTGCGGACATTGGCGCGCACGATCGCCATCACGGCTTCGGAAAACTCCCCGCGCTTGGCCATCGGCATAATTGGGATGCACAGGCCCTCCTCGTAAACTTGACGCCCGTCCGGGCCGAACCCTCGGCCGCCGACGTCAACCACATGGGTCGTACACGCGAATAGTGCGACAATCTTGCCATTCAGGAAGGTTGGCGTAACAACGGTAAAGTCGTTCAGATGGCCGGTGCCTTTCCAGGGGTCGTTGGTGACATAGATGTCACCTTCTTCCATGACATCGATCGGATAGACCTCAAGGAACGAGCCGACCGAGGCGGCCATGGCGTTTACATGGCCCGGTGTGCCGGTCACCGCCTGGGCGAGCATCCGACCTTGCACGTCGAACACGCCGGCGGAAATATCACCGGCCTCGCGCGCTGATGTGGAGAAAGCGGTCCGGATCAGGACCTGTGCCTGCTCCTCGACGACCGAGAGGAGGCGGTTCCACTGGATTTGCATATGGATCTGATCGATGGCGCTGGCGTTTCGCATCTTAAGATCTCCCTATTCAGTTCGCGC
>JAPKDN010000728.1 GCA_028822575.1 Alphaproteobacteria bacterium
TCGATGCTTTTTAGTAAATTCTGGATCTGGTCCTTTTTATTTGAAATTAGTCCTGGTCCCCGTTTTCGCCGATTGCGATCCCCGAGAGATTTTGAAACAGCTTGAAAACGGCGATATCGTCCTCGCGACCAAAACCGGCGGCCGACGCGGCGAGGAATTGCTGATGCGCGGTCGAGGTTAAGGGCAGAGGAAATGTCATCGCATGACCGGTCTCCAGAACGATCCCCAGATCCTTGACGAAGATGTCGACGGCGCTGAGCGGTGTGTAGTCATCCTCCAGGATATGCGGCACCCGGTTTTGGAACATCCAGGATGAACCGGCGGACCCACAGATCACGTCGTACAGCGCCTTCGGGTCTGCGCCGGCGCGCATGCCGAACGCCATCGCCTCGGCCGCCACCGCGATATGCACGCCGGCCAGAAGCTGGTTCACGGTCTTCACGGTCGATCCGACACCGACTTCATCGCCAAGCCGGTGCACGGTGCCGGCGATTGCGTTGAGCACGCCCGCCGAGGCCTCGAAACCTGAGGGCGCGCCAGACGCCATGACCGAGAGGTTGCCCGAACGAGCGCCCGCCATGCCGCCGCTGACAGGCGCGTCCAGCATCACCATCCCATGCTCGGCCAAACGCGCGGCGCAGGTTCGGGCGAATGCTGACGGCACGGTGCTGCTTTGCAGGATTATGGTTCCCTTCGCCATGCCGGCGACGGCGCCATTTTCGCCGAACAGGACTTCCTCGACCTGTTTGGCGTTGACGACCAACACGATCACCGTGCCGCATCCTTCTACGACCTCGCGTGGCGAAGCCCCACGACCTCCGCCGGCTTCGACAAGGACGTCCATGGCCTCAGTGCGCACATCAAAGCCACGAACTGAGAATTGGTGCTCGACCAAGGTCAGGGCCACGCCCATGCCCATCGATCCCAACCCCAACACGCCTACCGTCCTCTCTTCACTCATCGCCGTCCCCAGCTCTGTTTGTTACAATTCGGTTCGGTAATCCTAGATTTCCCAGAAGAACTGTTTAACCCCACGCGTCTTAGATAGCTGACACCCGCCGTCCTGCCGGCGCTGGTTTTGTTCCCAATTACCCGTTCGACCGTCGTCGCGTGGCGGTGTCGCGATCTCGTGCTCCAGGTCGATCAATTTTTCGAGCAACTCATGGAGGTTGGAGTAAGCTACGATATCCCGATATAGCGCGATTCAGGCCGCCGTGACACTAGGGTCAGGTTCCCAGGGTGCCGACCAATCTAGGTTGATCCGGGCTTGTGGCACGGACAACCCGCGCTAGGCTATACGCCGGAGCACCTCGTCATGCAGGCCCGGCTCCTTCTTGAGCGGCGCCAGCATGCGCGGGTCCTTGGCGCCAAGCGGGAATTCGAACTCCCGGTATTGATCGGATTTCAGCCCCGACGCGCTGCCAAGGCGATCTGGGAAGGTGAGAAAATTCGGTGGGGTCATCGTAGTCAGTATATCCCAAGCATGGGCCAATTGCTCCGCTTCGCGGCGCATACGACCCGAGACCTTTAACGTTTGAAGTAACCGGTCCCTGGCCAATTGATGACGAGCCAAGCGGCGTTCGTGCAGCTGCAGCTATAAATCAAAAATCCTCAGTCTGATGGATCACCACGAAGAGTATTTCATTATGCATCATTAAGGCGTCACCGCCGAAGAATGAATATTGCAGGTCTAGTAACGTGTCGAGCCGCATCTGATACAACTAGGAATTTGGCCAATTGGGATCGTTTGCCAAGAAAGGTCTCCAGTTGGGGATCGGTCTTTTAATCGTGCGTCATCGTCTTGGGTTTGGCGTGCCGTGGCAAGGCCAAGCGCTTGCCGTGTCATTAAATAAGTAGCCGCGGCCCTGTCGAAAGACGGGGGTGCGGATATTTGATGGGTAGGGTGAGGCGGTCTTAAACAGAACGTCATCGGCCTGGCGCTGAGCGGGGATGAAGTTCACCGCCGACAAAAGAAAATGGCCAGCCCAAAATCTCCGAACTGTCCGCCATACCTCGAAACCCAAACGTGATCAGTACATGTGCTGTCCGCCGTTGATCGATAGGGTCGAGCCGGAGAGGAACCCGGCATCGTCGGCCACGAGAAAGATCACGCCACGTGCTATTTCTGAGGCTTTGCCTAGGCGTCAAACCGGGATCCCGACAACGATCTTTTCTAGAACATTATCCGGGACCGCGGCTACCATTTCGGTATCGATATAGACTGGCGCGATGGTGTTCACCGTAATGTTGCTCCGCTCGCCTTCTTGCGCTAAGGCCCTGGTGAATCCGTGGATGCCGGACTTGGAAGTGGCGTAATTTACCTGACCGTATTGGCCGCCCTGACCATTGATCGATCTGACATTGACCACGCGGCCGAACTCGCAGGCGCGTATACCGTCGATGGTCGCCCGGCACATGTTGAAAC
>JAPKDN010000729.1 GCA_028822575.1 Alphaproteobacteria bacterium
CCGTAAGTGGGCATCACCGATGTAACCACGAGACGTCTCCTTCACGAAAAATACGAAACGATCGCGCTGCTGCGCGAAGGCTTAAGAGGGACCGGATAGAACCGTCCGGCGCGACACTTGTCAAGCACGTCCGAATCGCTGATTCCCGTGGTGTTTCTCACACCGTGGCCCAATTGATACGGGAAACTTGGCGAACGGTTTAGCGAACGGTTGTAAAAAACTCTCATCCAAACACTTCAGAACCGCGCTCAATCCTTGGGCGCGGTTCTGAAGTGTTTCGAGAGCTTCAGACCTTGCCCCTGATAGTTCGAGCCAATCCCACCCGCGCCATATAGTTTTTGGGGAACCTCGGTCATTCGCTCATAAACCAGCCGGCAAACAGTCTGGCCGTCCTCGACCACGAAGGGGACATCATGTGAGCGGACCTCGAGGACCGCGCGGGTACCGACGCCCCCAGCGGCTTCATGGCCGAAACCGGGATCAAAAAAGCCAGCATAATGGACGCGAAATTCTCCAACCCGAGTATCGTAGGCTCGCATTTCCGCCGCGTGGTCCAACGGCACTGTCACGAATTCCTTGGACATAAGGATATAGAACTCGTCGGGATTTAAAATGAGCTCCGCAGGCTTGCCGGGGTTGCGGTACACAGGCTCCCAATAATCCAGAACATCATAGGCGCTAGGCTTGTCAACATCGATCAACGCGGTGTGGGGCTTGGCACGATAGCCGATCAGACCTTCCGCCTCATCGCCTCTCAAGTCCACGCTAATCGCCACGCCTTTATTGATATCGGCCGCGTGTTCCCCAACATCTATCAGCCCCTCAGTTTCCTGCAATCGGCGCATCGCGGCATCGGTCGGGGGTGGATTACCTCGGCGGAAGCGCAGCTGGTTCAGGCAGGAACCCTGGCGCACCAGAATGCTGAAGGTGCGGGGAGAAATTTCTGCGAAGAGCGGTCCACGATAGCCAGCGGTGACAGATTCAAATTCGGCAGTATAGTCGGTGATCAAGCGGGTAAAGACATCCAGACGACCAGTTGAACTTTTGGGATTCGCGGTGCCCGAAACATTTGCCGGTAATCGGACTTCCTCCAGCAGCGGCACGATATACACGCAGCCTTTTTCCAGAACCGCACCCTGGGTCAGATCAATACGATGCATCTCGAAGCGTTCAAGCTTATCCATGACTGTCGCGCTTCGTCCAGGCAAGAAACTGGCGCGAACACGATACGCGATGGCACCAAGACGCAGGTCAAGGCTGGCGGGTTGGATCTGACGTTCCTCGACGGGAATGTCACTTGCAATCCTAGAGGCGCTAACCCATTCGCGAATCGTTTGGCTACCAAGGATACCAGTGGTACGCAGCACCGATCGATTGGTATCCGGAAAGAGGGTTTGGACGGCCATTTGGCTCTCTTAAACCAACAGTTTAAGGGATCTGCAAACTAGCAGGGATTTCAATCGTTTGGCAGTTGAAATTATTTCATGAAATTAACACGATTATCCACTGAAACACTATTGTTTATTCTATTAATTTCTTTCATTAATTTATGTTATCCCCATAACTAACAGTGATTTTAGGCGTGGCTCGATTATCTTTCATATCCGGGCGGGGCATTCATGGACCGGCGAAACACGATTACGAGACGAGAAACCGAGAGCGCGCGAGAACCCGAATCCGGCGAAGTTCAATCGGATCGACGCCGACGCCGTTCAAAGGGATTGACTGAGGAACGTCTATATCAGGGAGCGTTATATTACCTTGGACGTTACGTCGCATCCACGGCATCCGTCCGCCGGGTGCTGGAGCGTCGGGTATTGAAATACGCCGCCATTGACGGCGTCGACATTGATACCGCCCTTGGTTGGATCGGACCGATTCTTGAACGCCTCACGCGCTCCGGGATCGTTGACGATGCTGGGTTCGCGGCTGGTCGGGCGCGTTCATTGTTCAATCGGGGTCTATCGGTGCGCATGATACGCGTCAAATTGATAGAGAAGGGCCTCGATTCCGCCGTCGTGGATCAAACCATAGAGGCTCTGTTGGAGGATCATCGCGACCCCGATCTATCCGCAGCTCGGCGGTACGTCGGTCGCCGGAGGCTTGGACCGTACCGAGCCGAAGTCATCCGGGAGGAGCGTCGGGATCGAGATCTCGCCGCCTTGTCCAGGGCAGGGTTTTCCTTCGAAATAGCGCGAATGGTCATTGATTGTGAGACCGTCGGCGCCCTCGAGGACTTGGATCATGGGCGGTGAAATCCTGGGTTCAGAATATCAAGACCATCTTGCCTTAAGGAAACCGGTTTCCAAAAAAAAGCGGTGGGCGCCGTTTGCGCCCACCGTCCTCAAGAATCGAAAGGTGTCAGAGTTTGCCAAGCACATATTCAGCGCTGGAAAACTCGAACGCACCGGGCTCTTCGACCAGC
>JAPKDN010000036.1 GCA_028822575.1 Alphaproteobacteria bacterium
AGCATCGACCGCAAAAAGCGCCATGAGTCCATCGCCGATAAACTTGTCGATGCGTCCGCCCGCGCCTTCGATCGCAGCCCCCATGTCGGCGAAATAGCGGTTGAGGATGAACACCACGTCATAGGGGAGGCGCTGTTCGGAAATCTGGGTGAACCCCCTGATGTCGGCGAACATCACGACGATGTCGCGTTCTTGGCCCTGGGTATAGGCGGCCCGCGCGCCCGAATCCTGCACCGAGACCTGTTGCGGCGGCAGCAATGGGATAACCTCGACCTTGGCGCTTGGCCTGGTCTGACAAGCCAAGCGCAGGTTTGGCGCCGCGCCGACCCGCTCCAGCACCTTCAACTCGGCCTCGCTCGGCGGCGGTCGGTTCTCAGGGCCGATCCCGATACGCCCCCGACAGGTCGAGCAGCGACCGCGTCCGCCACAGACGCTGGCATGAGGGATGCCGGACTGACGGCTGGCGTCGAGGATGGAGGTTCCCGGGGTTACCATCACCTCCTGGCCGTCATTGTATTGGATCATCACGCCCCGGCGCGCCCGCCGGATCGATAGACGTATCTGACGCGCCGCGAAAAGCAGGACGACCAGGGCCAGATAGCCATAACCGACCTTCCCCATGGTCGCGAGAACGCGATCAATATCGGCTTGCGGGGGGAAATTGATCGCGCCAACGGTCTTATTCATCCATCTCTGACTGGAAGAAAGACGCACAATGTCGACCCCGGCCGCGATAAACCCGGCGATCGACAAGACCGGCACCAAAAGCGCCAGGCCGTACCAATAGGCGATGTGTCGACGGTAACTCACCTTGAACCGCAGCCACAGATGAAGGCCGATACAGCCATGCGACCAGATCACCAACAACGCCGCGACCTGGATCAGCGCCGCCGAGGGCTTGAACACCCAAAGCGTCAGCAGCACCGAATAATAACTGTCATTGACCCCAAAAACCTCATGCACCATCCGGGTGCCGAGAATGTGATCGGAAATCAAATAGGGCGCCAAAAGACCCAGCCCCAGCTGAAGACTCTCCTGCCAGGACATACCCTTTAGACTCTCGCGCGTCATCACCGCCTGAGCGGCGGCGAGGAGATGCACGATCAGCGCGCCATAAAGCAGGATCGTCGTCGGCAAGGGGCGCCAGAAATCGACAAAAACCTCGCGGATCACCTCAAGCGACCACAGTCCGAAGGCATGGATGGGTGAACACGTAGACCATCAGGACCAGCCCACTACCCAGACGCAATTGGCGAAGGATAAATCTTGGATCCGTCCCCGAAGACGCTCGCGTCGCGTTACCGTCGTCGGTCATGGCACCTCATCCACCCTGAATCGGCGCAACTATACGTCCAAATCACGATCTTTTTCGTCAAACTCTTGAAATCATCTCAAAAAACCGTACACCAACGGTGCTCGCGTTTCCGGGGCTGTGAAGATCGGTGGCGATGACTCAGATACTGTCCATTAAAGGCCTGACCAAGACCTTCGGTCACAAGACCGTCGTCGACGATGTCAGCTTCAGTGCCGGGACCGGTGAGGTCCTTGGTTTTCTCGGGCCGAACGGCGCCGGCAAATCCACGACCATGAAGATGATCGTTGGGTTTCTGACGCCAACCTCGGGCACGGCGGTCGTGTGCGGCCATGACGTTTCGCACGATCCGCTCGCGGTGAAGGCCGCCGTCGGCTATCTGCCCGAGGGCGCGCCGGCCTATCCCGATATGACACCGCTCGGCTTTCTCGGTTTCATCGCCGGTGTGCGGGGTTTCGATGGCGCCGACCGTCGGGCGCGGGTGGATCGCGTCGTCGAGATGACCCGGATCCAGGAAGTCGTGCGGCAACCGATCGAAACGCTCTCAAAAGGTTTCAAACGTCGGGTCGGGCTTGCTCAGGCCCTGTTGCATGACCCTCGGGTTCTGATCCTGGACGAGCCGACGGATGGCTTGGACCCGAACCAAAAGCAAGTGGTGCGCGAATTGATCCGGGACATGAGCCAGGAGAAATGCATCGTGATTTCCACCCATATTCTCGAGGAAGTCGACGCCGTGTGTTCTCGCGCGATGATCATCGCCGCGGGCAAGGTCGTCGCCGACGCCTCTCCGGCCGAGCTCAAGGCGCAATCCGGCTCTGGCGACCTGGACGAGGTCTTTCGCAAGGTGACCGCCAATGCGTAACATCTCACTGGTTTTTCGCCGGGAATTCGCGGCCTATTTCGCGACCCCCCTGGCCTATATCTTCATTATCATCTTTCTCGCCTTGGCGGGGATCCTGACCTTCCGCCTCGGTGGCTTTCTCGGCCGCGAGCAAGCGGACCTGGTGCCGTTCTTCGAGTTCCACCCCTGGCTGTATCTGTTCCTGGTGCCGGCGCTGTCGATGCGGCTATGGGCGGAGGAACGTCGGCTCGGAACGATCGAGTTGTTTCTTACCCTGCCGATCTCGATGACCGAGGCGGTGGCCGGTAAGTTTTTGGCCGCCTGGGCCTTCACCGCGACCGCGGTCGCGCTGACATTTCCCATGTGGCTGACAGTCAATTATCTCGGCAACCCGGATAACGGTGTCATTTTCGCCTCGTATGTCGGCAGCCTGTTGATGGCCGGCGCGTATCTGGCGATCGGCTCGATGATCTCGGCTATGACCAAAAACCAAGTCATAGCCTTCGTGGTGACGACCACGGCGTGCTTCATCCTGACCCTCGCCGGTTCACCGGCGGTCTTGGAATTCTTCTCCAACTGGGCGCCGGTCAATGTTGTCCAGGCGATCGGAAACTTCGGTTTCCTGCCGCATTTCCAATCGATCCAACGCGGCGTGATCGACTTGCGAGATCTGATCTTTTTTGGTTCCGTCATCATCGTCGCGCTGATCGCCAACGCGATCATCGTCGACTGGCGCAAGGCGTTATGAGATGAGCGAAACAACATCACCATCAACGGGATCCAAACCCGCCACGACCCAGCAGGGGGAAACCCGGCTCGCCGGCATGGCGCTGGCCTTGCTCGTGGTGCTCTTCATCGCCATTAACGCCTTGGCGTCGGCCTGGTTCAACTCCGGACGCCTGGATTTAACCCAGGACAGGCTGCATACCCTGTCGAGTTCCACCAACACCCTCCTTGGGCAAGTCGAGGAGACCGTGACTTTCAGACTCTATCTGTCTTCCGGTCTGGCCCAGGAAGTCCCGCATCTGGGGGTCTATGCGAACCGGGTGCGCGATCTGCTCTTGGAATACGAAAACGGCTCCGACGGCAAGGTGAAGCTTGAGGTGCTGGACCCGATCCCGTTCTCCGACGTCGAGGACCGGGCGGTCGCCGCGGGCCTTCAGGGAATTCCGGTCGTGACCGGCGGCGATAACATGTATTTCGGTCTGGTCGGCACCAACACAACCGATGATGTCGAAACCATCCCCTTCATGCAGGTCGATCGCGAAGCCTTCATCGAATACGACATCTCGCGGATGCTTTACGCTCTATCAACGCCGAACCCGACGGTCGTTGGCATCATCAGCGGCATACCGATCGACGGCACCATGCGGATCACCGCCACCGGACAACAGGAACCCGTCGCCCCTTACGTGGTGCGCGGACAAATCGGACAGTTGTTCGAGACCCAATTCCTCGGTGCCCAGGTCGACGACGTCCCGGAGGATGTGAACGTCCTTTTGGTGATCCATCCGGCGAAAGCCTCGCCGCGTACCTTGTTCGCGATCGATCAGTATCTATTGGCGGGTGGCAAGGCGATGATCTTCGTGGACCCGTTCTCCGAAGCCGTGGGCATGCAAGGCCAAATGCTGGGCGCGGTCACCGAGGGTAGCTCGTTACCCGCGATGTTCAAGGCATGGGGCGTGGAGTTCGACGCCAATGCCGTCATCGGCGACCGACTGAGCGCGCGGAAAGTTTTGCCGGAAGCCGGCAATCGCCCGGTCGAATATCTTCCCTGGCTGGAGCTGCGCGGCCCGGCCCTGGACAGCAAATCCCCGATCACCTCGGGTATCGATGTCGTGGCTGTCGCGAGCGCCGGCGCGCTGAAACTGCGCGAGGGCGCGACGGTAACGCTGGATCCCTTGCTCACAACATCACCGGGATCGAGCCTGATTCCGTCCAAGGAAGTCCAAGGTTTTCGCAATCCTTTAAAATTGTTGCGTGATCACCCGATTGGCAACCAACAATACGTAATCGCGGGACGCTTGACCGGGTCTGTTAAAACCGCCTTCCCCGATGGCCTGCCCGTGATCAAGCAGGACGAGGACGAACCACCGGCCAAGGCCCCGCCGTGGACGCGAGACATCCTCACGGAGTCCGCCAAGCCGCTTGATATCGTGCTGGTTGGCGACGCCGATCTGCTGGTAGACCGTTTCTGGGTAATCATGCGTGACTTCGCCGGCCGCGATGTACCAGTGCCGACCGCCAATAACGGAGAGTTCGTTCTGAACGCGATCGACGCGCTGGCGGGTTCAAGCACACTGCTGGAATTGCGTGGGCGCGGAACCGCCAGCCGTCCCTTCATCGTGCTTCAGGACATTCAACGCAAGGCCGCCCAGCAGTTCGAGGACAAGGAGCGCGAGCTTCGTCAAACCCTGCAGAAAACCGAAACCAGTCTGCGGGCGCTCCGGCAACGAAACCCGTCGGGATCGGCGGCGGTGATTTCCGAAAAGGACCGCCGCTCCATGGACCGGTTCCAGCGCGACATCCTCAAGCTCCGTTCGGAGTTGCGCACGGTTCGCCGCTCCCTCAATCAGGATTTCGAAACATTGGAGGCCCAGCTTTGGTTCCTGAATATCGCGCTGGTTCCCATCCTGATTGGTCTGTTCGCCATCCTGCTTGGTATCTGGCGTGGCATGCGTCGCCGCGACCAGGTTCGCGAAGCGGCCGCGGGTTGAGGAGGCCGTAATGCTTACCAAACGCACCGTCGTCATCCTGGCTCTGATCACCACGATCACCAGTGCCGCTGCCGTCGTCGCGCAATATACCCGTTGGGCCGACACGATCAGAACCCTCGCCTCGCAACCCGCTTTCCCCGATCTCGGCGCCACGCTCGATGGTGTGACACGCATCAAGGTGGTACGCGGCGAGGATAACGCCGACGGCCGCTTCACTTTCTCTCGCGCCGGAGACCGTTGGACCATCGACGAGAAGGGTGGTTTCCCGGCAACGGAAAGCGTGATCCGCGCGATGTTGCTCGGTTTCACCGAATTGACCCTGGTTGAGGCAAAAACCAAGGACCCGAAGCGATTTGAGAAACTGCACCTCCAGGGCACCGATAAGGCCGCGTCCAAGGCATCCCGGATCATCCTGGAAGACGCAAGCGGCAAGACCGTGCTCGACGCGCTGTTCGGCAAGCGGGTGGCAAGTATCTCAGGTGGTAAACCCTCTATTTATCTGCGGCGCCAAGGGGATGACCAAACCTGGCTCGCGACTGGCGAACTCGAAGTGCGGGCCAGTGCGATGGAGTGGCTCCCCGATGATCTGGTTTCCATCCTGCGTGAGCGGATTGACCGGATCATCCTGAAGGCGCCGAACCAACAGCCGTTGGAATTGTATTATGACGATCAACACAAACGCTTTGAGATCATCGGTCTTCCGGAAAATCTGGAGGTAAGTTCCCGTTATCGGCTGCTGCAGGTTGGAATTCTGCAGGAACGACTGAGCATGCGGGACGTTCGACCGGCCAAGGGATTGGTCGCCAATCCGACCCTTGGGGGCGCCGTATGGCGGACCAATGATGGGATGACCGTCACCCTCGATCTTGCCCCCGATCCAAACGCTGGCGACAAGAAGCGGGTTTGGGGGTTGATCACAGTCGATGTCGCCGCCGACGCCGAGGAAAAGGTCGTCGAGGAAGCCGCCGACATTGTCGAACGTACCAAGGGTTGGGCCTATTGGTTGGGTCGGGCCGCGATGCAGAAACTTTGGGCGGATCGCGCGGACCTGACGCAGGAAAAGTGACGCCTCAATCCGCGGACGGTTCCATCATCAGCGTTTCAATCGCCGCCCGGCGTTCGGCCGGGATAGGCGCCGGCTTTTGCGATTGCCGTTCGACATAGACATGCACGAAATGCCCGGTCGCGGCGGGCTCGTCATCGCCCTCGCGGAACAAGCCGATCTCATATCGCACGCTGCTGCGCCCAATATGGACGACCCTGAGCCCGGCATTGACGACGATCGGAAACAGCAGCGACTTCTTGAACAAGCATTTGGTCTCGATCACTAGACCGATAACCGCGCTGTTATGGGGATCAAGGCCGCCAACCTCGATCAGATGCGCCGCCACGGCGGTGTCGAAATACGAGTAATACTCGACATTGTTCACGTGCCCGTAGACGTCGACATCCATCCAGCGGGTCGGGATATCGACGAACCAGGCATAGCTCTCCCGGGTTTCCGGAATCTCGGTGGTTTCACTCATGCCTCAGTTTCCGCAAAAAAATAGGCCAACGCGTCCAAGGTCTCATCGGGTTGCTCAGCCATCATCATGTGGCCCGCCGCGGCGAGCACCGTGGTTCGGCAATCCGCGATCGCCTCGCCAAGAGCCTTGGTGCCCCTTGGCGGAGTCATTCGATCATCGGCGCCGAGGAGCAAAAGCGTCGAACAGGCGATCCGGCCGGCCGTCTCGAGGCCTTCCTCCCAGCGATGACAGGCACCGAGATCACTGGCGAGAACGCCGGGTTGTCCGGCCTCAAGCAGACGCAAGCTGGTTCCCGCGACCCAAGAGCCCGGTGAGCGATGACCACCCATCTGCGCCCGCCGGCCAACCCCCCACCCCACGATGCTCTCATAGGCTGAATGATCATTGTTCCTGGCCGCGGTTAGAAGGCCTTCGGCAACCTGGATATGCGCCAGGGTGCCCAACAAGGCGAGTTTATGAACATCGCTGCCCGCGCGCGCCGCATAGGACATCGCAATGAGAGAGCCCATGGAATGCCCGATCAGATGCACGTCCTTTGCCCCGGACACCTCGACCGCTCTCGCCAACCAATCGGTGTAATCCGATATCGTGGTCGGCGCGGGGCCATCGGACCGTCCGTGACCGGGTAGATCCAGGTTCATCACGGAAAAACCATGATGGGCGAAGAACCGAGCTTGCATGGCCCAGACCGTATGGTCCATGCCGGCGCCATGCACCATGACCAAAGCCGGTTTGTCCCGATCGAACGGCCGGCCTCCGGTGGCCACAAAGGCGATTTTACCGCCAATATTCAATTCCATGGTTAACCCGCCTTGCGAGATATGGCAGCCCGCATCGCCTGGCGAAGGTCGGCGATCAGATCATCCGGGCTTTCGAGTCCCACCGACAACCTTACCAAATCCTCCGACAAGCCGGCGGCCTTCATGGTCTCGGCGTCCATCTGCTGATGGGTGGTGCTGGCGGGATGGATGACCAGCGATTTGGCATCGCCGACATTGGCCAGATGCGACCAGATCGCCAACCGCTCGATGAAGGTCTTGCCAGCCTCGCGTCCGCCCTTGATGCCGAAGGCAATCATCGACCCCGCGCCCTTGGGTAGCAGTCTTGCCGCCAACGCCTTGTCGGGGTGGCTGTCGAGCTCGGGGTAAGCAATCCATTCTACCGCGTCAGAACCGGCCAGGAACGCCACGACCTTGCGGGCGTTCTCGACATGGCGATCCATGCGCAACGGCAGGGTCTCAACCCCTTGTAAGATATGAAATGCCGTCGCCGGCGCCATGCAGGCACCAAAATCGCGCAATCCTTCGGCCCGCGCACGCATCACGAAGGCCTGTGGCCCAAATTCCTCAGCGAAGTCCAGTCCGTGATAGCCTGCATAAGGTTCGGTCAGGGTCGGAAACTTCCCCGAGGCTTCCCAATCGAAATTCCCGCTATCGACCAAAACGCCGCCGATCGCGACGCCATGCCCGCCCAGCCATTTCGTGGCCGAGTGAACGATGATATCGGCGCCGTGCTCGAAGGGCCGGCAGAGATGTGGGGTGGCGAAGGTCGAGTCAACCATCAACGGAACACCCGCCTCGTGCGCTATCGCAGAGATGGCTTCCAGATCCAGCACCTCAAGGCCGGGATTACCGATCGTCTCGCCAAAAACCAAACGGGTCTCGGGCCGGATCGCCTTTCGAAACCCCTCAACGTCCCGGGGATGCACCTTGGTGGTTTCGATACCGAACCTGGGCAAGGTATGGCTGAACAGATTATGGCTACCACCATAGAGCGCGCTGGAGGCGACGATATGACCGCCCTGCCCCATCAAGGTCAGGATGCCCAAACATAGCGCTGCGTGGCCGCTAGCCGTGGCCACCGCACCGACGCCGCCCTCAAGCGCCGCAATCCGCTCTTCAAGAACAGCAACGGTTGGATTGGAAATGCGCGAATATATGTGGCCCGCGCGCTCCAGATTGAACAGCGACGCGGCATGATCGACATCCCGGAAAACATAGGACGTGGTCTGATAAATGGGCACCGCGCGAGCCCCGGTTTCTGGATCCGGCTTCTGCCCGGCGTGCAGGGACAGGGTGTCGAACTCGTAAACATTCCCGGACGATGACATCGATATGGCCTCCCGTGGCGCGCGCATTCATCCGGCGCATCCCGTCCACCATACTCCACACCGCCATCGTCAAGAAAGAGGGACTTGAATTGGAAGAGGCCGCGCAAACACAACTTCTTTTTTTACTTTTATCAAGTTCAAAAACCCTGCTTAACTAGCCCCGGAGCAGATCCTAATGAGGCTCTAACCGAACGTAAACCGGAGCCTCGCTCCGACGCGTTCGACGCGCGACGACTCTCGCAAAGTCATGGGGAACCTTTGGTCGCATGGTGCTGATTCACCAGCTCGTGATAAACGATGATGGAGATAGCACTCCATGCGTGAACCTTATAGATCGATTCCCCACCCCCACGCCCTAGGGACTTGCGACATGCAACATCTATTCACCAGTAAACGATTAATCGGCGTGGCGATCGCCCTGGTCATTGGCTTCACGGTTCACCTCGCCGAGGCCGGTTCTCCGTCCCATGGATCCCATGATAAGACCGTCACGGTCAACGGCGCATTCGCCCGCGCAACCATTGGCGCGGGCAGGAACGGCACGGCCTATCTTTCCATCCATAACCCCACCAGCCGACCAGACAGACTCATTGGCGCCCGGACCGACGTCGCCAAGCATGCCAAGCTGCATACCCATCTGCATGAAAACGCAGTGATGAAGATGCGCCCAATCGACGGCGTCAAGATTCCGGCACATGGGAGGACGGAACTCAAACCCGGCGGCGATCACTTAATGCTGATGGGGCTTTCAGCGCCCTTGAAGATGGGCGACAATTTCTCCGTCATACTCGTTTTCGAGGAGGCCGGAGAAATATCAGTGATGGTCAAGATCGGCCCCGTGGGTGCTAAAAGTGTGGGCCATGGCAACCACAAGAATTGACGCAGCGAGCGTACGTAAAATCGGCATCGCAGCCGAGCCTGTTGGTTGGGACGTTTCCCAGCCTATTCCACGGCCTCTTCCGGGATGATCGCCTGGGGCACGTCATAGGCCTTCAGAGACGCCCAATGCGCTTCGACATCGCCCCGGAAGAGCCCCTTTGTAAGGCCTGCCACCAGCTTCGGCACGACCGTGGTCATGGCGTTGATTGAGGAACCTGACGGCCCGAAACTCATGGTCGAGGCAATAGAAAACAGGTGGATATTTCTGATCCACGGCGTCTCACCGGGACGCTTCTCGACAAAGCCAAAATCAAGATCCAGATAAGGGAAACGGCCAAGCCGATCCTGGCGCTCATCCTCAGGTGGGGTATATTTGTCCGTCCAGGTGGCGATGTTATCGGCAAAACCCGCTAGTTCCGATCGGAGCGAGAAATCCATATCGACGCCGGTGCCCGAGATCACGAAATCAGCGGTGAAATCGCCTTTCGGCGTGACGATCTCCACACCAGACGAACCAGCGCGAACACTGTTCCAGGGCGCGCCGGCGATCAGGCGAAAGTTCTCGTGCCGGGCACAGCGGTCATAGGTTTCCTGAGGAAAACCTTCGCGCAGGCCGAGAATTCGGCGCATGAATCGCCAACGCCACGCATCTTCCAGATCGCCAAGATGCCCAAGAAAACCCTTGAAGGTCAGCCAGCGATACGGCTGGATCACCTGTGGAGTATGGCGTCGACTGAACAGCAGCACTTCACTGGCGCCAGCCTCCAGTGCCGCGCCGGCATTATCGAAGGCTGAGGCACCGGCGCCGATCACCGCCACGCGGCGGCCCTTGAGCGCGGCGAAATCGATGTCACCGGCAGCATGCGCCCGGAGCGCCGGCGGCAGTGCCTCGACCTCGGGCGGCATCCACCAAGCGCCGGCCCCGTCCTGACCGGTGGCAAGCACGATCTTGCGGGCATACACGGTCCGACGCGTGCCGGTCGCACGCGTTTCCAATTCCGCCGCGAGAAGATCACCAGCTGGCTTGATGGAAACAAGCTCGGTGCCGTTCTCGACGTCCAACCCGACCACGTCGCGGACCCAAAGCAGGTAATGGCCCCAATCCTCACGCCCGATCAGATGCAAATCGTCCCAACTCTCCTGGCCGTACCGGGCAACATGCCAAGACGGATAGGAGAGGCTCGGGAGATCTAGGTCCGGGCCGGTATAGTCTTTGGGACTGCGCAAGGTCGGCATGCGGGCAAAGGTAAGCCAAGGTCCCTCGACGCCGCGCATGGCCTGGTCGACGATCAGGATATTATCGACTCGCGAGCGCTTAAGCCCAAAGGCGGTCGCTATCCCCGACTGCCCGGCGCCGACGATCAGCACATCAAGCGCCTCTCCGCCTTCCGGCGCTGGCCGCGGTGTCAGCCACGACATCCTGGGGTGGGCGATCAGTTCTAGATCCGCCTTAACCCTGGTTTCAAGGTCCGCCAGGCTCTGGTGACACGTACTCTCTAGCATCTCGGTCAGGATGGTACGTCGATGCGATAAACCCGCGCAGCGGTGGCGCTGAACAGGTCGGTCTTCTCGGTCGCGCTGGAGCCACTCGCTAGTTTTTTGCAGGCGTTCCAGTAGATCGGATAGCTGTACGAGCCCTTGTCGACCGGAAAATTGCTCTCGAACATGCAACGGTCAGCGCCGAAAGCCTCGATGCAGGTGTCGATATACGGTCGCCACGCCTCAGCCAAACGGTCGGAGGTCGGAGGGTTGGAGAGCTCGTGAAAGTCATAGCCGTTTATCCGCATGCCAAGACCACCAGTCTTAACCGTAACATTATCGCACGTCGCGAGTTCGTCGATCGAGGCTTTCCAGGCCGCGAAGACCGCATCGGTTTTGCCCGCGTAAGGTCCTAGCCCCAAGGGCCCACCACAATGATCCAGGATGATGGGCGTGCCCGGAAAAGCCCGGGCAAGATCGATCAACTGGGGAATCTGTGGGTGGTAAAGCCAGGCATCGAACGACAGGTCGAGCTTGCCAAGCTCAACGAAACCGGCACGAAAACCGGCTTGCATCAACAGATCCTGGGGAACCGGATAGCCTGGGTTCATCAAACCGGCGTCGGCATCCCAGGAGCTGATATGCCGGATCCCGCGAAAACGCCCCCCGCCAGCGGCGACATGGGCTTCAAGCACCGGGCGAACATCCTCGCCAAGGGTCAGGTCGGCATGGCCAACGATGCCAGCGCACATGCGTTGCTTACCATAGAGCCCGCTAGCACCCACGGCGGCGACGCCATTGACGAACTCGGTTTCGCCAACGGGCTTCATCGGTTCCGGACCATCTTCGCGGTGCATGGAGCGGCATTGCACAAACACTGTGGCGGCGATGTTGTGGCCGCTGCCAAGATCGGCTGCCAGATCGTCGATCATATAGCGCCAACCGGGTCGATCCCAGATGTGGTGGTGCGGGTCGACGATGGGCAGATTCGGCTCCAGGATCTCCTCCTGTACCCGCGCCAACCAGTCATCGCGCACCGCCAGATAGACAGGCTGCGAACTTCCCGTATTGACCGTCGCCATGATGGCCCTCCCTTTATACCCGTCACCCAAATGGTTCAAGGAAGCGTCGCGCGGTAACGACCACAAGGCAAGCGCGGTGCGACATCATCAGAGCACCGAGTGCACGCCATCAGTCTCGCGATGGAGAATGTCGAGCAGCCCGCGCCTTGTCGTTTTGCCCTATTCCCCCGACGCGAACTTGATCACGTCCAGCGGCGGTGGCTCCAGACCGGCATGGCTCAGCATATGATGGGTCTGGCCCCGGTGATGGATCTGGTGTTGAAAGAGGTTAGTAAGGCAATTTCTGAGCGGAAGGCTAAAGAACTCACCGGTCTCCACCGTATCGAAGGAGAGCGTTCCCTCCAGCTCAGCCGGGTCCATCGCCTCACAGAAATTCACGTACCAGACGTCCTGGTCGCATTGCGCGTCGCGCAGGGGCCCCAACTCGGTGTAAAGGATCTCGTCCAGACGGGTGAAGGTCGTCGGCTTTTTTTCCAACCGCTCACGATAGATCAGATCGGAGAGCAGCATGTGGTTCAAGGTGCCCATCGCCGACTGGAAGAACCCGCGTCGGTCCTCGGCGAACTGCTCTGGTGTTAGTTGTTCGGCCACCGCGTAAAGCCGCTTGTTGGCCCAAGCGTTGTAGCGTGCCGCAGTCGGTAAATCCAAAAGCATGACGTGTCCTCTATTGCCAGTCTCTAGTTATCGGTGCGGCGAAACGACCGGCCGACAGGTGTTCAGGCCCATCATGCAACATCACTTGACGCCCGTCACCACGAGGTAGAAACTACCAAGGCTTATTTATCGCTAAACTACCCCTTTGTGTCAGTGGTGACGCCAGCGCACCG
>JAPKDN010000730.1 GCA_028822575.1 Alphaproteobacteria bacterium
CTCCCAAGGATAACGCCGATCATCGCGGTCTGGTGGCAAGAACCCGAGGGCGACCCGCTAGCTGGCTATCTCGAGTTCCTGGGTACCCTTGGCCATATCGCCGACGATGTGCTGGTTCTGCCGGCGCATAATCGCCCTTATCGAGAGCTACGCGCGCGGGTGACCGACCTGCGTGACCATCATGTGGAGCGGCTCGAAATAACCCACGATGCCTGCGCCACGCCGGCGACCGGACGCGACGTAATGAAGGCGCTGTTCACCCGTGAGCTCGATGCGTTCCAGACCCGCTTTGCCATTGGCGAAACAGTCGCCCACATTAATAATCTTCTGCACAAGGGTGAATTGACGCGTGATCTGGATGAAGCAGGCCGGTTCCGCTACGGACGGGCGATGTAGGACAAAAAGCGGGGGATCCCGTTCTATACGTTGTCCCGCCGAAGGGCAGGATCCATTCCTCTTGCATGTAAAGCGCCTCGCGGCATCGATCACGGGTAAATTGGCACTTTATCCTGGGGACGAGTCAGCGGGATGGTTCCCGCTCTTCCGCAAGATGACGATTGCTGATATGAGCGCCAGTAAGTCACAGGCTTCCCTCTAGTCCGACTCCCCTTCTCCGTACCGAACAATCCCGCTGATCAGGTTCTCGCGATAGAGCGCCGCCTCGTCCAACCAGGCCCCAGCAGAAATCATGCCGTCGATCTGGCGCCTCAGCCCTGCCTCCTGATCCCGTATCGCCGCTTCGGCCGCCTCGATCGAAACCTCCTCGAAGCGAAGCGCGTCGCCAGGCCGCAGGCGGCCAAGTCGAGGGATATCCGCAGAGATCACCGCTCCCAATTTTGGGTAACCACCGGTGGTCTGATGATCGGCGAGTAGAATGATCGGCAAGCCGTTTCCCGGCACCTGAACAGCGCCGGTGACAATGCCATCGGAGACGATGTTATATCCTCGTACATGCTCCAGAACCGGTCCGTCCAGGCGCATTCCCATGCGATCGGCATCGCGGGTGACCGCATAATCTCTCGATAGGAACAATGCCATGGCCTCATCGCTGAAAAAGTCCCGTTGCGGTCCGAGAATCACCCGGAATGGGCCGGTCGCATCAAGATAACTGTCGTTGGCGAGGCGGATCTCGCCGCGTGATCGAACGGTTGGCACCTCCAGCGGTATGCTATCGCCGTCTTGAATCACGCGTCCATTGAGGCCGCCGATCCCTGCGCGGCTATAGGTAGAGCGGCTGCCATAGACCCTTGGCACCGCGAAACCGCCCTCGACCGCCAGATAAGCCGTCGAACTATCTGGTAGAGCACCGACGCGAAACCGCTGACCTCGGGTCAGCGTGACGCTTTGATGCGCCGGAAAACGCACCGGGTCCTGGCCAAGTATTTCCAGCTCCGCCCGCGTCCCCGCCAGCGCCACGCGCACCGACTCCGCCGCGACCTCCAGGGTCGGACCAAGAATCTGGATTTCCAACGCCTCGCACGCTTGCGGGTTGCCAACGAGTGAGTTGGCGAGACGCAACGCCATGGGATCAAGCGCGCCTGAGACCGGGACACCTAGATGCTGCTTTTGCGGCCGACCCATATCTTGTATACTGACATTAAATCCAGAGTATATAACATTGATATAACTCATATTAATGGATCACAATCGATCTCGAATTCATCACGCTCCACCGCTTGCCGTGTACTGTGATATGCATCCAGGGAAATAGGCTCGAACCGAACCCGGTCCCCCGCCGTGACCAGGATTGGCTCGGCCCGGTGAGGGTTGTAGAAATCGATCGGGGTACGACCGATGAGGTGCCATCCGCCGGGACTATCGACCGTGTAGACCGTGGTCTGGCGTGCCGCCACCGAGATCGAGCGTGGCGGCACCTTGACCCTGGGCTCCAAACGGCGCGGCAGGTCAAAGATCTCTGGCAGCAGCCCCAGATACGGGAAGCCCGGCAGAAACCCCATCATGAAGACTTCTTGGTCGACGCCGGAATGCAGATTGATAACCTCGGCGGGAGAAATCGAGAGCGACTCCGCGACGGCCTTCATGTCGGGGCCGCACTCGCCCTCGTAACACACCGGAATTCGCCAGCGCCGTGTCGTCTCCATCAGATCGGGCGTGGCCTTGATCAACGGTCGCACCGACGCGACCAATTCAGCGCGCGAAAGCACCAGGGGATCGTAATGGATCATCAACGAGCGCATGGTCGGTACTAGGTCCACAATACCGTCCCGCCGGTTATCGGCGAGCGCAGCAGCGAGCAAGCGCACCCGGCGGTTGATCACCGGGTCGACTGTCTCGCCGTACTGAACAACCAGCGCGGTATCGCCGGCGGACAGAAAAACCGGCTCCGAGGTGTCTTTTTCACTGTCGGATACCATGGACGGCGCCGTTCCAAGGGGTCTAGGCTCTGGGTATCG
>JAPKDN010000731.1 GCA_028822575.1 Alphaproteobacteria bacterium
GGAAATCACGTAGATACGAAACCACATGGCGGGGCCGGCCACCGATCTCGACGGTATCGCCGCCGCCAGGGCAAAGCGTCGCCCAGGGCGTGGTGTCGGGGTCGAGGCTCTCGCGTTTTTGGTCAAAATAAACGGTCTCGACACCGAACCCTAAACGCACCCGACCGCGATCCGGTAGCTCGGTCCCGATCAGCATCCTCAGCAAACTGGTCTTGCCAGCACCGTTGCGGCCAATGAAACCGATTCTTTCGCGGCGGCGCACCAGGGTCGAGAAATGGTCACAGATTACGGTCGCCTGGTTTTCCTCGGTGGTGTAGCGCTTGGAAATATCAAGCGCTTCCAGGACAAGTTGGCCGCTGCGCTCAGTCTCTTTCAAGGTGAATTGGATATTGCCCGCGCGCTTCAACCGTTCACCCTTGTCCTGGCGCATTCCTTGGAGTTGACGGACCCGGCCCATATTGCGTTTGCGCCGGGCGGTCAGCCCCTCGCGAAGCCAACGGGTCTCCTCGGCGATTTTCTTGTCCATCCGTCGGTTCTCGGTATCTTCGTCCTCCATCACCTTGTCGGCCCATTCAGGAAAATCGACAAAACCAGAGGAACTGCGCCGGACCTTGGCCCTATCTATCCAATAGGTCCGGTTGGACAATTTGCGCAAGAACGCCCGATCATGGCTGATTAGCAACAGCCCACCACGATAACGTTGAAGTTCTCCCTCGAGCCATTCGACGGTCGGCAAATCCAGATGGTTGGTTGGCTCGTCCAGCAGCAAAACCTCGGGTCGGGAGACCAGCGCACGGGCGATCGCCACCCGCCTCGCCTCGCCACCCGATAGGGTCTCAAGCATCCGGTCGCCATCAAGATTAAGATGGGCCAGCACCGCGTCGACCTCGTGCTCTATCGGTCGACCCTGATCCTCTTCCGGCAGCGCCACAGCAACGTGGGACCTGACCGTCACACCTGGCGGCATCGCGGGATCCTGAGCCAAGTAGCTGACCCTTGCGCCAGGCTGCAAGAAGCGTTCGCCGCCATCGATCTCGATCTCGCCGGCTAGCGCCCGCATGAGGGTCGACTTGCCGCCGCCGTTGCGCCCGACGAGACAGATCCGATCCCCGGGCGCCACCGCAATATCTGCGTCGCGGAACAAAACCTTGTCGCCATATGCCAGAGACGCACCGCGCAAGGCGATCACCGGAGGGGTATTCGAAGGGGGTCGTTCTACCATGGCGATGGGATATCGATGCGGGAGACAGAGATCAAGGGTGGGGATTTGGCCCGGAGCTCGAAGGTACCACCCGTCGCCCCTCTGCCAGCAACATGGTGACGGCCGGCATGCCCTGCTTGCAAACAAGCGTGGAGGAAAGAACTAGCAAGTCACAATTCCCAGTTTCGCCGGCTCCAAACGAGGACGAGCCCAAATATTTTTCAGTTTATCCCTAGCGCTATAATAGAGATTCGCAGGTTAATTCATTCAATCAAAAAATTACCTTTGGATTGCGGGTAGAAATCTCTCCAGTGAGAGTTCGACCCGCAAACCCGCAGCACGAAGATAGCGTTCCATACAAAGGGTGGGTAAACCAGGAATGCTCAAAACACTTTCGACATTGGCTTTCTACCCGATCGTTTTCAAGTATCTGAATGATCTGGTCTAGGTTTTTGATCTCTCCAATTTCCATGGAATTTGGGCAAACGATGCAGCGCTCCACCTTTGGCAAGCAGATGCCATTGCGCAATAGTCGGCTCAAGATATGTCGGTGATGTCCCGCAGCGCCGCAGCAAGATTACGTAACTACGCGGAACGGCTTGGTGCGGGCGAAACCATCAAGTCGGAATGGACGCTCTATCCCGAAAACACCGCAACTATGGTGAAGGGTCTGCTGGGCTTAGTGCCGAATTCAGGCTATAGGATTGCGATTTTGTGCCATGCATGCGATCCATCCGAGTCCCTCGACGCTTGGCCTTGTACAAGAATTTGGCAGTCTTGATCACAAAGTCTGAATTGTCGTCGACGCCGACCACACAATACTTGCTTTCGGCATTGGGGCCGTTCTTCTCCTCCGACAGGATGGCTTCGGGCGCATAGGTGTCGAATAGTCTTTGGGCTCGGTTCGTGCGGTGTCTAGCGGGATTAGAATAGGCACAATAATAGGATGGGAGTTTCCCGGATGCAGTGGCCGCGGGGTGGCGGCAATTTTGGCTTCGGTCAACACCTCCATGCGGGCGTCGAAGGCTTGGCTCAACGCCCATCCAAGGATCGCAGAACCGATCGGTCAATCGGGATAGAAGCTAGGCATCAACCGCCCGGAAGTTACGAAAAAACGTCCCATGATAGGACAGAGCCACGCGCAGCTGTTCCGCCGAAGCCTGGGTAGCGGGGCGCTGTAATGCTCCCACACCGCCCGGTGAATGCCAGC
>JAPKDN010000732.1 GCA_028822575.1 Alphaproteobacteria bacterium
TGTTAGAGCAACTGATTTGTAATCAGCAGGTCGTTGGTTCGATTCCGACTGCGGGCTCCATCTTAAGCCATCCGGCGCTATCAACGTGATAGGCTTAAAAATCGTCGCAGACAGCAGGCGTAACTGATTTGTCTAACACTATTAGATGCGGTCTGGAGAATACAGATGCCTGAAGATATCACCCTCGTTATTCACGGGGTCGAGTTAGCAGAGGAAATACCCGGCATTGACCGGATCAGGAAACATACCCGGATTCACTGCGCACCGGATCTTGCAAGTCTTCAGCGTCATCTGCCTAAAGCGGATGCACTCCTCGGCTGGAATTTCCAGGCCACCGAACTCCGGGAGGCCTGGCCGTCCGCCGACCGCCTGCGCTGGATTCAATGGGGCGGGGCAGGCGTGGATGCCGTGCTGTTCCCGGAACTCGTTGCCAGTGATGTTCTGCTGACCAATGCCCGGGGGGTGTTCGACCGGGCCATGGCTGAATACACGCTGGGACTGATCCTTGCTTTCGGCAAAGAATTTTCCGAGACCTACACGGCACAGCGCGAACACCGCTGGTCGTATCGCCGGACCGAGCTTGCGGCGGGCCGGTCGGTGCTGGTGGTTGGTGTCGGCAGCATCGGTCGAGAGATCGCACGGATTCTCAAGCGGATGGACTTCGTTGTCTCGGGAGTAGGTCGCTCAGCCCGTGGTTCCGACCCGGATTTCGGCAGGGTCCACGGGGTTAGTGATCTGAACAGTTGTCTGGCAGAGGTGGACTACGTTGTACTGGTCACACCGTTAACACCCCAGACCCTGGGTTTTTTTGGCGCCGCTCAGTTCTCGGCCATGAAACCCTCGGCGCGCTTTATTAATCTTGGGCGAGGGGAACTGGTCGATGAGGCTGCGCTTCTTAAAGCACTTCAAGACGATCAGATCGCGGGCGCCGGGCTTGATGTTTTCTGCACCGAACCGCTACCGGCCGCGAGCCCGTTCTGGGATCTTGATAACGTGATTGTCTCGCCGCATATGTCCGGCGACTACCGGGGGCACCAGGAAGCTATGGCAGATGTATTCCTGGAAAATTTCGAACGGTTTCGGGAGGGTCGCGAGCTGCTCAACCTGATCGATAAGTCTCTGGGCTTCGCCAAGACTTAAATGCCTCGGCATATTATTGCGTGATGGTCACTCGCAAACCATACAAGAATCTTGAAGTCGAGTTGCCATTACCAAAGCTTTCCACTGCTAAGGAACCGGCGGCCGCGACCGGGATTGACTTAGTGATACCGTAGGGAGGTTTGCGTATATGTACGTTTCGGCATATATCCATCCAAGATGGTTCGAAAGTGAAGGCGACCGGGATCTGTACTATCTGAAACAGATCGGCATCGATCATGTAGACGCCAGCCTGAACCTCATAGAGGATTATGGAAAGACAGGCATTTTTGAACAAAGCAGCCTCAACAAATTGGTCGACAGGCTCGATAAGGTAGGGCTGAAAATCGAACGTGTTACGACACGCGGAAGGGCGATTAGAGAAGATCGGGATGGCGAGTTTAACCAAGTGGAAGAATTGGACAAGGTATGTAAGGTGACGGAGATGGTGGGAGCAGCTGGAATCCCGGTGATGCTTCCCTTGCCACCAGAGCTGGAAAATCCCATCGACAGGGCGCACTTTTGGAGCCTGGATATTTCCAGGGTCAATACGCTGGCCAATTGATTGATCCGGAAATGTCGGGATGGGAGGAGCGCACTGGTCGTGGCGGGTACACTTTCCCAGCATACCGCCACTCGGCGACTGTAAACGATGATAGCGGGGGAGAGGACAGCGAAGGGGTTCAACTGCTTTGGGAAGAGTTACTGAAGACCTATAAAATTCTCATGCCAGTCGCTGAAAGCGCGGGTGTTTTAATGGCACAGCACGGTGCCGATCCACCCATCACCCCGTTACGAGGAACGCCTCAGATCTTGAGCAACTTCGCGGATTTTGAGCGATTGTTCAAGGAAGTGCCGAGCCCAAACAATGGTATGACTTTCTGCGTGGGGACACGATACGAGTCGGGCGAAGACGTGTTCGAAGGGATACGGCGATTCGGTGATCAGGGAAAAATCTTTCACGTACATTTTCGCAACGTGCGTGGCCGCCTTCCCAAGGACGGCGGGTATGAGGAAAGATTCCCAGACGACGGCGATTTGAACATGATGGATGTCGTACGAGCCTTGGACGAGGTCGGCTACAACAGGGCCCTCGATTATGACCATGTGGTCCGCACAAACGGGGACTCCTATATCGGGCGCCAATCCGCCGCTTTTTCCGTAGGATATATCAGGGGGCTACTCGCCGGACTCTGATTTTCTCAGTTGGTAAACCCTGACACTGGTGATAATAGGTTAGACAGCCTTTAGTCCCAGGTAACACACCGACTGT
>JAPKDN010000733.1 GCA_028822575.1 Alphaproteobacteria bacterium
CCCCGAGCAGACGGTGTTGGACCAGAGCGCGGCCTGCGGCCAAGGCGTAATCGCCTTCAGCCCGCTCGAGCATGGCCTGCTCTCTGACCGCTACCTCGACGGTATCCCGGAGAATTCCCGCGCCGCTAAGGGGATCAACAACCTGGGCAAGCGCCTCAGCGACGAGCTGCTGGCCAAGCTGCGCAAGCTCAACACCATCGCCCAGGACCGCGGCCAGACCCTGGCCCAGCTCGCCCTGACCTGGGTCCTGCGCCACGACGAGGTCGTCAGCGTCATCACCGGCGCCAGCAAGGTCAGCCAGCTGGAGCAGACCTTGGACGTCACCAACGCGGCGCCGCTAAGCGACGACCAGCTCGCCGCGATCGATAGCGTGCTGGGTTAAGCGTATTAAATGATCCTGAGGAAAACATCAACCAGGCGGCTGATCCCGATCGAGCTCCGTTGTGCAGAGACTTGCGAGCACAACTCTTCGATTGGTTTGATCCACAGGAAAATCCGTTCCGGGGAACTATAAATGACGCGGCGCGGGCGGTGGTTAATCCGTAAAAAAGGCAGTGAAGATCCCAGATTGGGATCCGAACCCGGAGCAGTTGGCCCACACGCCTGGGCAAGACCGGTTTAGAGATACCGGTAATCCCATTTGGCACGCAAGGCTTTGGCAACAATTTTGGCTTTGTTAAAGATGAAGAGGCGGTTGCCTTGGTCAAACATGCGGTCTCGTTGGCGTTTGATATTTCACTTAGAAACCGGAGGGCGATATGGAATTGACGCAGGAACAGAAAGTGGCGTTTTACGAGGACGGATATGTGACGTTGGAAGGCGTCATTCCTCAGGCCATGATCAATTCCGCCAGGCTGGTTTGCCCGACAGGGTGAGCGCAAAAACAGGAGAAGCAAATGGATCTCAAATTAAAGGAGATAGAGGATGTTGAAGCAGCATCAGATTGACGAATTCGACCGCGATGGTTTTCTCACTGTCGGCGATATGTTGGCCTCAGACGAAATCGGCGAATTGAGCGACGCGCTCGATCAAGTCTTGGCGAAAGGGCCGGATGGATTTTCCGAAGACGAGCCGCAACCGGTAAACTTTCGCTCGCTTTCCGGTGACGAAAAACATCCCGTCTGGCAGATTGTCAATATTTGGGAGGCCGCACCAGCGTTTGAGAAACTGATCTACCATCCGGCGATTGTCGAGGGCATCAGCCAACTCGCGGGTCAACGAGATCTGATGGTTTGGCACGACCAGATCCAATACAAGCCGGCGCAATACGGCGGTTCGACGTACTGGCACCAGGACGCGCCCTTGTGGCTGATCATCAAACCGGTGACGCCGGTCTCAGCCTGGATCCCTTTCGACGACGCGACGGAGGAAAATGGCTGTATGTGGATGGTGCCTGGCAGTCATAAGTGGGGTAATCAGATCGAGTTTTTGCGCACCCAGGGGAATCTTTCGCTCTTGGAGAATTTTAATGACTTACAGGGTTTTGAGCCGCCGGCAGACGCTGAGCTCCGTGCAATTGAAGCCCAGCCGCGGCCGGTATTACGCGGCGAAGTCTCCTTCCACCATTCGTTGACCTGGCACGGTTCGCCGTTTAATCAATCCGAACGGCCCCGGCGAGCTATCGCCATTCACTATATGACCGGCGAGGCGCGTTTCGACGCGGGCGGCGATCATGTGATGAAGCAATTCGTTGATCTGCCGGACAATGCACCGATGGCCGAGGCTGGGGCGCATTTTCCCAGCGTCTGCCGCGATGGCAAACCGCTGGGCGTGCCATCGCGCTTGCACACGACTTCGGCTTGAGCATATGGGATGCGTCCTCATGACTTTCATCTCAAAGCCATTGCAACCGGCGACGTCGATCTGCTGCTCTGTTTCAATGACTATAATCTGATACGGCAGACCGCGGCGGATGAACTCTTGCCTGCCGCCGCGGCCGCCGATATCGGTGTGATGAATGGCTGGTCTATCTTGTGCGGGTTGTTAACCGGTATCAATATTGATGAAGCCAGGGAAAAAGGACGCTACAAGAACGATCGTGACGTAGATGCCTCACGGAAAATTTGGCAGTGGTGCCAACAAGAAGAAGTCAACCTGCTGCAATTGGCCATTCAATTCTGTCTGGCCGAGACCCGCATTCATGGGAACCCGGTTGGAAGCCTCAATACCGAGCAGTTAGAGGCCAATGTTTGGGCAGCGAGTACGCCGCTCGACGAGAGTGTATGGACAAAATTTCGCGCTTTGTGAGGACATTCCGCTTCTTGCCCTATTCCACCTTGGTCCACGGTTTAGCATCCACGTACCCCTCGGCTGCATAGGAAATCCTGACCCTGGATTTGAATCACGCCCCGGTACTTGCGTTCACCCTTCCAGGTGAGCCACGTATTGGCAGAGCAGTAGTGCACGGTC
>JAPKDN010000037.1 GCA_028822575.1 Alphaproteobacteria bacterium
CCAGATGGCACGACAGCCAGGGCTTGTGCAGACGGCTGCGCATATAGCCGAGGGAACGGCGATCCCGTTGCCGACGGCCTCGAAGTTGTTGAAGCAGATGGCCGGCGCGGCGTTGATTACTTCGCATAGGGGGGCCAATGGTGGGTATTCGCTGGACCGAGCAGCCCAAGAAGTGCGGGTCGCCGAAATCGTTGAAGTGCTGGATGGGCCGATAGCGCTGACGGCATGTGTCGATGGCGCCGAGGACCAGTGCGACGTCGAATCGCTGTGCCCGATGCGAGGTAACTGGAACCGGGTCAACAATGCGATCCGAGAAGCTCTGGAGAATGTCAGTCTGGCTGAGCTGATCGACCCGAGTGATCTATTCCCGCTGGCTGACCCAATGACGGCTACTACCCGGCCCGAGCGACATTGAACGACACCAAACGAACGCTTCATTAGAACGCAACGGAAACGGACCCATCATGTCGGCGACGGCGGAAACGGTTGATCAAGTCAAAAATCTCGCGGCGGATAAGTACAAGTATGGCTTTTCCACTGATATAGAGATGGAAATGGCTCCCAAGGGCCTGAGTGAGGATATTGTTCGCTTTATCTCGGCCAAGAAGAACGAGCCTGAATGGATGCTTGAATGGCGACTCAAGGCCTACCGCCATTGGTTGACCATGGAGACCCCGAACTGGGCCAAAGTCGGCTATCCCGAGATCGACTATCAAGAGATTTACTTCTACGCCGCGCCGAAGAATGCCGCTGATGGTCCCAAAAGCTTGGGCGAGGTGGACCCGGAGCTGCTCAAAACCTATGAAAAGCTGGGCATTCCCTTGCGGGAACAGGAGCTTTTGGCGGGCGTTGTCGCGGTCGACGCGGTGTTTGATTCTGTCTCCGTCGCCACCACCTACAAGGCAAAGCTGACGGAAATGGGCGTGATCTTCTGCTCGATCTCCGAGGCGGTGCGGGAATACCCCGACCTCGTGAAGAAATATCTGGGCTCGGTCGTTCCCTACTCCGATAACTATTACGCGACCCTGAACTGCGCGGTGTTTACCGATGGCTCGTTTGTTTACGTTCCCAAGGGGCTGCGCTGTCCCATGGAGCTGTCGACCTATTTTCGTATCAATGCCGAGAATACCGGCCAGTTTGAGCGCACTTTGATCATCGCCGACGAAGGTGCCTATGTCAGCTATCTCGAGGGTTGTACGGCGCCGCAACGGGACGAAAATCAGGTGCATGCCGCAGTGGTTGAACTGGTCACCCTGGACAACGCTGAGATAAAATACTCGACGGTGCAGAACTGGTACCCGGGCGACGAGAACGGCAAGGGTGGTATTTACAACTTCGTGACCAAGCGTGGCGCCTGTCGCGGAACGAACTCAAAGATCTCCTGGACCCAGGTAGAAACCGGTTCGGCGATAACCTGGAAATATCCTAGCTGTATACTGCAAGGTGATAATTCCGTCGGGGAGTTTTACTCGGTCGCGATCACCAATAATGCCCAGCAGGCCGATACCGGCACCAAGATGATCCATCTAGGTAAGAATACCCGGTCGACCATTATCTCCAAGGGTATTAGCGCCGGCAAGGCCGACAATACTTATCGCGGTCTCGTTAAAGTAATGCCTAAGGCCGAGGGCGCCCGTAATTTCACTCAGTGCGATAGCCTTCTGATCGGCGATAAATGCGGCGCTCATACGGTGCCGTATATCGAATCACGCAATCCCAGCGCACGGGTCGAGCATGAGGCGACAACTTCGAAGATCAGCGACGATCAACTCTTCTATTGCATGCAGCGCGGGCTTTCCGCGGAAGACGCCGTCGGCGTGATCGTCAATGGTTTCTGTAAGGAGGTCATGAAGAATTTGCCGATGGAGTTCGCCGTCGAGGCGCAGAAACTCGTGGGTATCAGTCTTGAGGGCAGCGTCGGCTGACGCCATCCCGAGGACTTAAGCTGCTCCGACGCGTTAATAAGATCTAGGAATTGACAACAATGTCACTGTTGAAGATCGAAAATCTGCACGCCGCCATCGATGGCAAGCAGATCCTGAAAGGGATCAACTTGGAGATGGGGGCGGGTGAAATTCATGCCATTATGGGCCCAAACGGCTCCGGCAAGAGTACGCTATCCTATATTCTGGCTGGGCGCGCAGGCTACGAGGTCACCGAGGGTTCGGTGACGTTCCAGGGCAAGGATCTGCTAGAACTGGAAGCCGACGAGCGGGCCAACGAGGGTATTTTTCTGGCCTTTCAATATCCGGTGGAGATCCCTGGGGTCGCTGGTATGACCTTCCTGCGCGAATCCTACAACGCTAAACTGCGTTACAAGGGGGAGCCAGAGGCTGATGCCATGCAATTCCTGAAAATGGTGCGCGCCAAGGCCAAGACTCTAAACATGAACGACGACATGCTGAAACGACCTGTCAATGTTGGGTTTTCCGGTGGTGAGAAGAAGCGTAACGAGATCCTGCAGATGGCGGTGCTCGAGCCGACCCTGGCGGTGCTTGACGAGACTGACTCCGGCCTAGACATTGATGCGCTGAAGCTTGTGTCTCAAGGCGTGAACGCCTTGCGTGCCGAGAGTCGCAGCATGCTGATCATTACCCATTATCAACGTTTGCTGAATCATATTCAGCCTGACTTCGTCCACGTCCTGGCCCATGGCAAGATCCAGCGTTCTGGAGGAAAAGAACTGGCGCTTGAGCTTGAGGCAAGCGGCTACGCCGATTACGCCGAAGAGGCCGCGTGATGCCGGACGGTCATGTCAAACCTTTGCCATTCGAGGATTTGATCGTCGCCGCTAAGTCGCGGGCCGGCGAGGCGGGCAAGCATTGGCTGGTTGATCTGAACGCACACGCGCGGACGTGCTATGCCAAGGCCGGTTGGCCGCATGCGCGCACTGAATCCTGGAAATATACCAGCCTGAACGCTCTTGCGGCGGCTGATTTTTCGTTGGCAGAGCCGCTGGACGCTTTGATACCTGAGGATCGTGTGCTGGCAAGTGAGGCGCCGCGCGTGGTGTTGGTCAACGGTGTGCTAAATGCGGGGCTCTCGAACCTCGACCGGCTCCCCGAGGGAGTATCTGTCACGCGCGTCGGTGGTGCCGACGGTCCTGAACAGGCAGCCCTGCGTGTGTTGTTGGAAGAAGAGACGTCGACGGATGGTCTTCCGCTGGCGGCGTTGAACGCGGCGATATTGTCGGATGTGCTTTTGCTAAACATTGCCGAGGAGGCGTCTCCTGAAACCCCGGTCCATGTGATTTCGATCGGCGCGAGCGAGAACGGCGCTTTCGCACCACGCTTGATCATACGGGCGGGCGAGGGCAGCTTCGCCGATGTAATTGAAAGCCATGTGGGTTCGGACGCGGAGGTTTATTTCTCTAATATCGTGACCCAAGTGACCGTCGGCAAGCGAGCGCGGCTTGGCCACTATCGGGTTCAAAACGAGGCATTGGGTGCGTTTCATATCGCACTGACCACTGCGGACGTCGCCGAGGGTGCGGTCTATGACAACTTTGTTCTGTCGCTCGGCGCGCGTCTCGCCCGCAACGAAATTCGTGGAGCCGTCAACGGCGCGCAGGTCGAGTACCGGGTCAACGGGGCTTATCTGGCGGCCGGCTCTCAGCACCTCGACAACACTACTTTGATCGACCACGCGGCGGCGGGGAGCCGAAGCCGGGAGGTCTATAAAGGCGTGCTTGCCGGGTCTTCGCGTGGTGTGTTTCAAGGCAAGATCCTGGTCCGCCCGGACGCTCAGCAGACAGATGGTTATCAGATGAACCGGGCCATGCTGATGTCGAACAAGGCCGAGATCGACTCGAAACCTGAGCTTGAGATCTATGCCGACGACGTGCGCTGTAGCCATGGCGCTACGGTTGGAGAACTGGAGGAGGATCATCTATTCTACCTTCAGGCCCGGGGCGTCGACCGCGACACCGCGCGGCGTCTGCTGATCGCGGCTTATATCGATGACGCCATAAACGAAATTCACGCGAAACCGATGCGCGAAGCTATGAAGGTTCTAGCGAATGATTGGCTTGCCAGCAGATTGTCTGGAGATGTGGCATGAACTACATGAACACCCTTCCTTATGACGTTGAGGCGATCCGCGCGGATTTCCCGATTCTGTCGGAGCCTGTGCGTGGCAAGCGGCTGGTCTATCTAGATTCCGCCGGCTCGGCGCAGAAACCGCGGCAAGTGATCGAGGCGGTCCAGCGGGTTTATGGCAGCGAGTATTCCAACGTGCATCGTGGCCTGCATTACATGTCCGAGCAGACCTCGGCCCGCTATGAGGAGGCACGCGAAAAGGTCCGAGCCTTTATCAACGCCAAGCACGAGCACGAGGTGATCTTTACCAAGGGCACAACAGAGTCCATCAACATGGTGGCTTCGAGTTTCGGAAATGCCAATGTTGGTCTTGGCGACGAGGTGATCATCACCCATGCCGAACATCACTCCAACATCGTACCTTGGCAGCTGCTGCGTGATCGCACGGGGTGCGTGCTCAAGGTTGTGCCGGTCGACGAGCACGGCTCGTTTAAGCTGTCGGATTTTGATGAATTGATCACCAAGAAGACCAAGATTGTTGCATTCTGCCATGTCTCCAATGTCTTGGGAACGGTGTTGCCGGTGCGGGAGATCGCAGATATCGCCCACGCGCGCGGCGCCGTCGTGGTGATCGACGGGGCGCAGGGCTTGGTTCATATGCCCGTCGATATGCAGGCGTTGGATGCTGATTTTTATGTGTTTTCGGGCCACAAGCTCTATGCTCCATCCGGGGTCGGCGTGCTTTATGGCAAGGAAGCCTTGCTTGAGGCAATGCCTCCGTATCAGGGCGGCGGCGGGATGATCAATACCGTCAGTTTCGAAAAAACCACCTGGGCGGATCTGCCCGATAAGTTCGAGGCCGGTACGCCGCCGATCGCTCAAGCGATTGGGCTCGGCGTGGCGATCGATTATCTCTCGGGCATTGGTATGGCGGCGATCGCGGAGCATGAGCGCGCGTTGTTGAATTACGCGACACAACAGCTCTCAGCGGTCGAGGGCTTTAATTTTGTTGGCACGGCGGTGGGCAAGGCGAGCGTGGTGTCTTTCACCATGGATTGTGCCCACCCCCATGATATTTCGACAATTATTGACCAGAACGGCGTCGCGGTTCGCGCCGGACATCATTGCGCCCAACCGCTGATGGATAGGTTCGATTTGCCGTCGACGGCCCGGGCGAGCCTGGGTCTCTACAACACATATGAGGATATCGATATCCTCGCCGAAAGCCTCGAAAAGGTTAGGGAGATTTTCCGATGAGTGAGTTTGATCCCGGAATGAATCCTTACGGGTCCTTTATGACTGATCCGGCGGTTCCCGAGGGCACCACCGCTCGGGCTGGAGCCAAGTTGCCAGAGGGTTCCGCGCGGGCCGATGACGAGGCGATCGTTGAGGCGATGCGAACCGTGCATGATCCGGAAATCCCTGTTAACATTTATGATCTTGGGCTGATCTATGAGACCGAGCGACTGAGTGACGGCGACGTGAAGGTTCTGATGACATTGACCGCGCCGGCTTGTCCGGTCGCCGGTGAGATGCCTTATGACGTCGCGGCGGCGGTCTCCGGGGTCGAGGGGGTCGGGGAGGTCGAGGTGATGCTGACCTGGGAGCCGGCTTGGACTCCCGATAAAATGAGCGATGATGCCAAGCTCATTCTCAATATGTTCTAGTTTGCGCTTGATTGTGGTATAATAAGATCCCAGTTCCGGGATGAGACTAGTGGTGGACCGAGAACCATGTTCCAGTTTGAACCAGGCAAGGCCCCGATAACCATGACTGACGCCGCCGTCGCGCGGGCGCGGGCGCTGATGGATCGCAAGGGCGATGACGAGCAGGTCTTGGGCCTGCGCGTTGGCGTGAGCAGCAAGGGCTGCTCGGGCCTCAGCTATTTCGTCGAATATGCCACCGAGCAGAAGAAGTTTGAGGACAAAGTTGAGGAAAAGGGCGTCACCCTTTTCATCGATCCAACCGCGATCATGTTCATCATCGGCTCCGAGATGGACTATCAGGAAGACAAGATGTTCTCTGGCTTCGTCTTCAACAACCCGAATGAGACCGGTCGCTGTGGTTGCGGCGAGAGCTTCTCCGTTGGATGATGCGGGTATGAGCGACTGCTTATAGGCGGGATGCTTGAAATAAACTTTGCCCAATTCACCAAGGCCAATAAAGCGCATTCAGGAACTACCGTTGCGCGATTTTTTCAAGCGAGGCTGTCAGATTAATCGCGTTGGCGCACGAATATTCAATGAAAAGAAACAAAGTGCGTTAGACCTTTGCGGAACTCGCGGTTGAAATCATGGATCGTGCCGAGAAGATGGTTAAGAAGAAGGCAAAGGCGTTGTTCTAGCGCCATAGGTGCTTGAAAAGATAGATGGTCCAAAACACTAAAAACGTCTCCCGCTGACCGCGACGATAGTTCGTCGGTTTTTCATTTAGAAAAAAACAAGCGCTCAGTCGACCTGCACAACCCACTTGCGAATTTGAAGAAAAAGAGTGCCAGAAATCTTTTAGTAGCTATCAGTTAGCGAGGATGGCTAACGTCGGGTGGATAGAGACGGGTCCTTTATTTCTTATGTAATTGTTCTATTGAACGTCGCGGGTGTCCCTGGAATTTTGGAGTTCTTGGCGACTCTCTATCCGATTCTAAGTTGCGAGAAAGGCGCAAACTATCCGAATGCGATCAAGGCTTTGAAAGATCAATTGCGAGTGCTTTTAAATATTTTTTAACATTCTGATGTTGCTAAGCGCCGCACTGGATCTTGGATTATACTTTCTCTTGAAGAAATTAAAGCACAATAAATAGGCGGCCAAATGACCTTGGTGCTGGCATAACGTAGAATTTCACGCGACAAACTCCACTTAGTAATTTCTGAATATCATAACGCCCTTGTAGTAGTAATGGCGCATTATTAAACATCTATCGCCGTTTCTGCAGGATGGGGTTGCGAGCTATCTCGTATTATTCATGATGGGTGTGCGGTTTAAATAGCACGCGTTGTATTTGCCGGGTTGATAGCGGATGCTTGGGGTGTTTGTGCGATGGCACATGCCGCGTTTATTTCGGCCCCAGCGCCGTTATGCATCCTGCGATCGCCGTTGAATGGGATGGGGACCCCGTACCTAGGCGGCCTTTTGGGCGCGCGCTAAACCTTGCTCCCAATTGCGATACCACGCCTTGAACAGCTTAAGTTGGTCCTCCGCATAGGTTTTCTGGCTCACAGAAAGTGCGTCGCTTGCGTTGAAGTGAAATTGGTAATTCGTGTCGCCTTCTAGGAGCATGAGGTATTTATAGTACAGGACCAGATCACATCCTTCATCAAAGGATGAGAGCACGCCTAGGGCCTGCTCAAGCTCCCATGCCTTGGCCCGTGCTTCGACATTTCCAGTCGCCGCGCTCTCGCATAAGGCGACCAGTTTCAGCACTTCGCGGGGGAGAACATTGCCAATCCCGGTAATCGCCCCGCTGGCACCGCAATTCACATAACCATGATAGACATTGGTGTCGACCCCGATCATCAGGGTCAGCGCGGGATCCTGTCCAGTGATGTTCTCGGCAGCATAGCACAACGCGGCTGCCCCGCCGAATTCCTTAAACCCAACTAGGTTTTGATGCTCGCGGCGTAGATCGAAGAACAGGTCCGCCTTGGTCTCAAATCCGTAATACGGGCTGTTATAGATCACTGCGGGCAGCGCACTCGCGGCCTCCAGGACCGCTACGAAATGTGCTCGTTGGGCAGCGATGGAGGACCCTCGGGAGAGCACTCGCGGAATCAGCATCAGGCCTTTGGCTCCTAGCTTTTGCGCGTGCGCCGCGTGATCGACGGCCAATCCAGTGTTTTGCGCACCGGTCCCGACGATAACGGGGATGCCCGCCTCGACCAGGCGTTCGACACCGGTCTGGCGTTGCGCGTCGCTCAGTAACGGCCAGTCTCCCATGGAGCCACAATAGACGACCGCCGACATGCCCGCGTCGATCAACTCCCGGCCTTTATGAACTAGCGCCTCGAAGTCTGGCGTCCGATCGGTGCCGCAAGGGGTCATGAGGGCTGGAATGCAGCCGGAGAAAATATTCGTGCCTTCTGGGGCGGTGTTCATTCTTGGCCTCTGCGCTAACTGTTATCAATTTCGTGTAGCGATACCGATTATTTAGCGTACCTCCAGGCGCATTCCAAAAGAAGGTTGAATAACGATTGTCCGACCGATTTTTCAGCCTGGCCGTCTGGCGGGCTTGGCACCGTGAGTCCGGATCGAGTAATCTCAGTTTTTCTCGCCGCCATTGGCTCGGCATCCTGACAATCGAAAGGTCTTTCCTTGCCCCACTCATCGGGACATGACGCCCCCGTGCTGATCGTAGGGGCCGGACCAGCTGGTCTGACCGCCGCCGCGGTGCTAGCCGAAGCCGGTATAGAGGCGATTGTGTTGGAGGCCGAGGTGGAACTCCCGCGCGAGCTTCGGGCGTCGACCTTTCATCCGCCGACCTTGGACATGCTGGATCGTTTTGGCGCGGGCAGAGGTCTTATTGATCAGGGACTTATCGCGCCGGCATTTCAATACCGAGGCCGGGAGGAGGGGTGTCTGGCGAGCTTTGATTTTGGCCTTATTGGTGATCTGACCAGCAATCCCTATCGAGTGCAGTGTGAACAATTTAAATTGAACCAACTGCTCGCCGGTTGGCTTGGCCGGGCGGGTCGCACAGATATCCGTTTCTCGCATCCGGTCACCGGGTTATCCCAGGACGAAAGTGGGGTCCGGGTGACTTGCGTGACGCCAGACGGAGAGCGGATCTTGCGTGGTGGTTATCTCATCGGCGCTGATGGCGCGCGCAGCGTTGTGCGTTCGGCGCTCGAGATCGGTTTTGAAGGTTTCACCTGGCCGGACAACTTCCTCGTGGTCTCGACGCCATTCCCATTCGAGGACCATTTCGAGGATTTGGACAGCGTCAATTATTTCGCTGATCCTGAGGAGTGGTTCTTTTTGCTCAAAGTACCCGGCTTGTGGCGTTGTATGTTCCCTACTCACCCCGAAGAAACCGAGGTTGATATTTTTGACCCTGACCGGGTTCAGGCTCGACTGCGGCGGGTCCTCGACCGGCCTGAGCCGTTCGAAATTGGCCACACTACGCTCTATCGCGTTCATCAGCGGGTCGCGACGCGGTATCGTGGCGGATGGTGCTTCCTGTCGGGCGATGCTGCGCATATCAATAACCCGCTGGGCGGCATGGGAATGAATGGCGGCATTCACGACGCAGTTGAGCTAGCCGAGACATTGACCGCTGTGCTCCGGGGCCGCGAAGGAGTAGCGCTTCTGGACCGCTATGAACGCCGCCGCCGGCCGATTGCGTTGGATTACGTTAACCGCTTGACCATACTTAACAAACGCAACCTGGAAACCGCCGACCCGGCGGAGCAGGCGGCGTTTCGCGCCGAGCTCAAGGCCGCTAAGTCCAGCCGTGACAACGAGCGTGGGTTTCTGAAACGAGTCTCGATGATCCAATCGCTTGAGGACGCTGCGGTGATATCATGACTGAACAGCACCCGCTCAAGGCAATCGCCTTTTTCACTGTCGCGGTGATTTTGATCGCCGTGGTTGACACGGTCTGCAAAATCTACACCACCGATTTGCATGCAGTACAGCTGGTGTGGGGCTATTTCATCGGCATCACGTTAACTCTGATGATCTATTTCTGGGTCCGGCGAGAGACCCCATCAAGCCTACTGGTGACAAATCATCGGGTTTTGCAAATCGTGCGTCCAGCGCTGCTCGTGGCCTCGATCACCTCGTTGTTCATTGGCCTCACGCATCTTCCGATCGCTGAAGCGACAGCGATCGGCTTTACCGCGCCGCTGTTCATCACCGCGCTATCGGCGCCTATTCTGAAGGAGAAAGTTGGGTTGCATCGCTGGGCGGCCGTGGTTATCGGCCTGGTGGGCGTGTTGATCATCGTACGCCCTGGCGGTGGCTTGTGGCACTGGGCGTCGCTGATGCCATTGATCGGCGCGTTGTTCTTCGCCGGGTTTCAGTTGGTCACCCGGGTGATGGCCTCGACCGAGAGAACCCATGTCACGCTTTTCCACACTGGCGTTGGCGGCCTAATCTGGACTAGCCTGATGGTGCCATTTTTTTGGACTCCTCCAACCGAGTTGCATTGGGTGGTGTTCATCGGAACCGGGGTAATGGGTGCGCTCGCGCATCTCTGCATGATCAGCGCTTTCAACCGGGCCGAGGCCTCGTTGCTCGCGCCCCACAACTACACCAAGATCATCTGGGTAGGAGTGTTAGGGTACCTTGTCTTCGGCGATGTCCCCAACCTCAACATGTGGACTGGCACGTTAGTGATAGTGCTTGCTGGCGTCTATGTCCTGTACCGCGAGCGCCGCGGCGCCTAGACCGTGGCCCGTCAGGCGGTTTCGCGTGCGCAGTCTTTGCGGTAACCAAGATAAGTCCCGTTCAAAAAAAGGCACGTGGACAAGTTCATTCATCGCCGGGGGCTTGCCGGTTGGTTTTCATTTGCGCTGGTTGGTATGGTCAATCAACCGCGCTCCGCGATAGTGTGTGGTCGAATGGTTTGCCTCACTAAGATTTGGAATGACCCATGTCCGAGATAATCAATGGTGGCTGCCACTGTGGCAATCTGCGCCTGACCTTTTATGCCTCTAAACCCTTCGAGGAGATGCCGATCCGGGCGTGTCAGTGCACGTTTTGCCGCAAACACAACGTGCGGGCGACGGCAGACCCCGACGGACGGTTGGAGATCGCGGTCGGCGACCAAGGCAAGCTCTCGCGCTATAGGTTTGGCCATGGGATCACCGACTTTCTGGTTTGTCGGGATTGTGGCGTCTATGTAGGGGCGACGATGGAGGACGAGGAGAATGACCAAGTCTTGGCCACATGCATCGTCAATACCTTGGAATTGGACCAGTCCCGGATCAAGGAACCGGTCGTGGCACATTACGAGGAGGAAACGCCGGGATCTCGGCTCGAGCGACGGCGGACCCGGTGGATGAAAGCCGAGTTCGTTTGATCTTGTCTAGCAAATTGTCGCTCCGCGCGAAACTGGCTCGGACGATATGTCAAACCCTTTTTTGGTGATTCCGTCGCTCGACGTGATGCTCAAGTCCGCTGTTCTGCTGGGGGATGTCGATCGACGAGGCCGCCGCAGCGTGGCCAATGCCCTGCGCAACGTCATCGCGGACCTGCGAGCATGCCCTGGCGCGCTGCCAGAAACTTCTGAGGCGGCTATGGCGTTGATCGCAGTGCGGACGAAAATCCATCTGGATCAACAAGGCCAATCCCCGGTCCGCGCGGTATTCAATCTCACGGGTACGATTCTGCACACTAATCTTGGGCGTGCAGTCCTTCCGGATAGCGCGATCGCGGCGGTGACCCTCGCAGCAGGCTCGGCGAGTAGTCTTGAATTTGACCTGGACACGGGGCGACGGGGTGACCGGGAACGTGGGTTGGTGAAGCAATTGATCCGGCTTACTGGCGCTGAGGACGCGATGGTCGTAAATAATAATGCCGCTGCGGTGGTCCTGGCCCTGGATACCCTGGCGCGACGCCGGGAGGTTACGATATCCAGGGGAGAGCTGGTGGAGATCGGCGGCTCCTTTCGCATGCCGGATATCATGAAAAGGGCGGGGTGCCGGATGCGTGAGGTCGGCACGACCAACTGTACCCATCTTCACGACTATGAGGAGGTTATGGGGCCGCGCACCGCGATACTGCTCAAGGTGCATACCTCGAACTATATAGTTGAGGGGTTCACCGCGTCGGTTGATGAAGTGGCGTTGGCTAGGCTTGGCCATGCCCATGGGGTCCCACTGATGGTTGATCTTGGCAGCGGGGCGTTGATTGATCTCGCGCAGTATGGCCTTCCCCATGAACCGACGCCGATGGAGATGCTGAAGGCCGGCGCCGATCTCGTGACCTTCAGTGGCGACAAGTTGCTTGGTGGACCACAAGCCGGTCTGATCGTAGGGCGCAAGGACTTGATTCAAAAACTCCGGCGTAATCCACTGAAGCGCGCACTTCGTCTCGACAAGATGACCTTAGCGGCGCTCGACGCCGTGCTGCGACTATATGAAGATCCGGAGCGGCTCGCCGAGCATTTGCCGACGCTTCGGCATCTCGCTCGGTCGGTCGCGGATTTGACAGAACAGGCTAACCGGATCACCCCGACATTTCAGGCGGCGATTGGCTCCCGGTGGACCGTTTCCACGGAGGTCTGCCAAAGCGAGGTGGGTAGCGGCTCGCTTCCTGGCGCCGCGATTACAAGCCTTGCGCTGGTGTCGCACCCGGTGGGCAAGCGTGGCGCGGGGGCGGCCTTGGAGCGCCTTTCGGCACGGCTTCGCGCCTTGCCGATGCCGGTCATCGGTCGGGTGCATGATGGTGGTTTCTGGCTGGATCTTCGCTGCCTGGAGGATGAAGTTGAGTTTCTCGACCAGCTCGTGGGCCTAGCGCTGGATGCTGCGCCTTCAGACGCTGGAGACGCGGGGTGATCATCGCGACGGCTGGCCATGTCGACCACGGTAAGACTTCCCTGGTGCGGGCTTTGACGGGGGTTGATACGGACCGCTTACCCGAGGAGAAGCGGCGAGGCTTGACCATCGATCTCGGTTTCGCCTATGTGAATTTACCGGGTGGCACGCGCTTGGGTTTCGTCGATGTCCCCGGCCACCA
>JAPKDN010000734.1 GCA_028822575.1 Alphaproteobacteria bacterium
TTGGAGAAGTCGCCAATCCCCTGGGCCAAGGGTCGCGCCTCTTGCTTGGTTCGGAAGTGGATGTTTCCCTTGCCGCTGCCCCGCCCTTTCTTCTCGATTTCGCCGAATTGCAAGGTGAAGGCCAGTTGCTGCTCATCGGATAGAACCTGATCGCGAAAAAGCAGCACGGCGTATTGGTCCATGCCGGCTTCGACCGTCGCGACGATTTCTTTTGATAACGGGGCGCGACAATCGATGCCCGAGACGGCGCCGGCGAAACCTTGGCCGTCTTGACGGGCAATGGGTTGGATTTCCACGGCCATCGAGCGATCTCCCTGTATTGTCCCTCAACGGTAACCGTCGCGATAGATCATGAGAAGAGCGTATTGCCGCCGACGCTTTTTATCCCCCCTTATGGGCATCACTTCGACGATCATGATGCCACCGGATAGATTTGCCCCTCGTACCCGTGATAACCGGGAGATGTCTGGAGGTTTCTTGATGACAATCGAAACATCGCCGCCACTGTTCTTGGACGGCACGCCGCGGATCGCCTATCGCCGGCAAGGTAGTGGGCCAGCCGCGGTGTTCCTTCACGGTATTGGTGGCAACAGCCTCAATTGGAGCGGGCAATGCAACACGCTCTCCGATCGCTACGCGACGGTGGCCTGGGATGCTCGAGGATATGGGTTCTCCGACGACTATGAAGGAGATCTGTCCTTTGAGAGCTTCGCCGACGACCTGATCCGACTGTTGGACGCGCTGGATCTGGCCCAGGCGCATCTGGTCGGCCTTTCTATGGGTGCCCGAATCCTGATGGATTTCCAGGCCCGCTATCCCGGTCGGGCCGCCACTCTGACCCTATGCGACTGCCATTTCGGGTTTCAGACCGCCTTGACGCCGGAAAAGCGCGCGGAGTTCATTCGCCTGCGCCAGCAGCCCCTGCGAGAGGGCAAAAGCTTCGCCGATCTGGCGCCAACACTGATCAATTCCCTGGTTGGCCCGAACTGTACCGAGACGGCCCAGGCCGATTTGCTGGAAAGCATCCTCGCCCTCCATGTGGACAGTTATCTGAAGACCATCGCCGCCAGCACCAACTTTGATCGCGGCAATGACCTCTCGGATTTCGATCTGCCGGTCAACCTGATCTATGGCGAACACGATCGCCTGACCCCGCCATCGATCGGCGAAGACATCGCGGCCCGGATTTCTGGAGCGACGCTGCGTATCCTTCCCGATGCCGGCCATCTCAGCAATCTTGAACAACCCGAGGCTTTCAACGCGGCCCTCGAAAACTTTCTGGGCCAGCATCACGATCTGGCCAGCCGGCTCGAGCGCTCATGAATTGCCGTCCACGCGATGCAACGCCCACAAATAATCAAGCATGAACATTCGGCGGTGGTTCCCTCGGACTGTCGCTCGCCGCCGAGCTTGGCTGGCGCGGGATCGAGTGCCTCGCGCTGGAGCGCATACCCGGGCTCAACATGCACCCCCGCGCCAACGCCGTAGGCCAACCGGACGATGGAGTATTACCGGCGCTGGGGCATCGACCAGGCAATCTCGGACGCCGGCATTCCACCAGATCTCCCGGCGAATTATCTCTATGTCTCAACCCTGGCGGGGCGAAAGCTGCACGGCGTCAACCTGCCGTCCTTCACCGAGCTGAACAAGTTGGCCGCCGGTGGTGGATCCGCTAAACCGGAACATACTTGGTCCCCATATCTGAAAACCATCACCGGTCAGCACGAGGTCGAAAAAGTCATTCTCGACTACGTTCAAGTCTTGAGACAGTCGACCTTCGATTTGGTTGGGAATTGCGCACCTTCGAGGAAGCCGCCGACAGCGTGACGTGTCGCATAGCCGGGCCGGACGACGTGGAGGAAGAGGTTTTTTGCTCCTATCTGATCGCTTGTGATGGTGGTCGCTCGTCGGTACGGGGGCGATTGGGGATCGAGCTCTCGGGGCGCCCGGATCTCTCCAAATTTGTCTCGATCTACTTTCGCGCGCCCGAATTCACGCGGGCGCGCGATTTTGGCCATGCCAACATTTTCTTTCCGCTGCACCGCGATCATCGAGGCTTTCTGCTGAATTGGGACGGCGGCATCACCTTCACCTATCACGTCATCCTGGAAGACGATCAGAGCTGGGAAGACGTCGACCCGACCGCCGCGATCCACGGTGTTCTGGGGCGGCCCACGCCAGTCGAGATCCTGTCGATCCAACCGTGGACAGCCCATGCCCTGGTGGCCGATCGGTATCGCCAGGGTCGAGTATTTCTGGCCGGAAACGCGGTCCATCTGTTCAGCCCAACCGGCGGATTTGGCATGAACACCGGGGTTTCCGATGTCATCGATCTCGCCTGGAAGATCGAGGCTTGCCTGGACGGTTGGGCGGGCCCGCGCCTGCTGGACAGTTACGAAGC
>JAPKDN010000735.1 GCA_028822575.1 Alphaproteobacteria bacterium
GTGAGATATAGCCATGTGGGCCGGGGAAGACGACGAGTTGCTCTTTTCCGTTGGCAAAGCTTTCCCAATGCGGATTAGCGCGCGCCATATGGGCGACAAGTTTTTCGCCGCCGTCCTCGCCCTCAATAAGAAATGGCAGATGGGTGACGAATGGCGCGTTGTTGATAATTCCTGTCAGGTAGCCCCAACCGGCCGCTTGGATAAAGTCGAGTTGCGTGTGCCGGTCGGTGATGGCGAAGTCCTTCGTCACATACATTGCCGGTCTCCTCGGTCGAAAGTTGCACGAGTCAAACTTCTAAAGCTGCGGTAGGCTTTGTCAAAAAAGTCAATTCAGGCCCGCTTGAGAGGGCCAAATCTTATGGCGTGTTTAGCCTTGCCGCTCCACCATCATTTTCTTGATCTCGGCGATGGCTTTGGCTGGATTGAGGCCCTTCGGGCAGGTCGCCGTACAGTTCATGATGGTATGGCAGCGGTAGAGGCGGAACGGATCTTCCAGATTATCGAGCCGTTCGCCCTTGTGGTCGTCCCGACTATCCGCCAACCAACGATAAGCCTGCAGCAGAACGGCTGGGCCAAGATAGCGTTCGGAATTCCACCAATAGCTTGGGCAACTGGTCGAGCAGGAATAGCAAAGGATGCATTCGTAGAGACCGTCGATCTTCTTGCGCTCTTCCGGTGTCTGCAGGCGCTCGCGGTCCGGTGGACTTTCGCTCGATTTAAGCCAGGGCTCGATCGAGGAGAGCTGAGCGTAAGCGTTTTTCAGGTCCGGCACCAAGTCTTTCACCACAGACATGTGTGGCAGCGGATGAATCGTGCAATCGCCTTTACTGTCATCGATAAAACGGGTGCAGGCGAGGGTGTTTATGCCGTTAATATTCATCGCACATGATCCGCAGATGCCCTCCCGGCAAGAACGCCGGAACGTCACCGAGGAATCGACTTCGTTCTTGATTTTGATCAGCGCGTCAAGAACCATTGGTCCACAACTGTCAAGATCGACCTCGAAGGTATCTATCCTTGGGTTTTTACCATCGTCGGCGTTCCAACGATAGACGTTAAAATTTTTGACCCGGGTTACACCTTCCGGCGCTTTGTGGGTCTCGCCCTTGGTGATCTTGGAATTAGTGGGCAGGTTAAATTCGACCATCTATCGTATCCTCAATAAACCCGCGCCTTGGGCGGGAAGACTTGTACATCGTTGGAGAGTGTCTGCATCACGACCGGCCGGTAATCAATTTTGACGCTGCCACCATGGTCGACCCACGCCAGCGTGTGTTTCATCCACTCATCGTCATTCCGGTCCGGAAAATCCTCGCGGGCGTGAGCGCCGCGAGATTCTTCGCGGTTCGCGGCCGAAGAAATGGTGACCATCGATTGGTCAAGCAAGTTTTGAAGCTCCAAGGTCTCCACGAGATCGGAGTTCCAGATCATCGTGCTGTCGGTGACCTGCAGATTGTCGCGCTTGTCGATAGCGGTCTGCATTTGTTTGACACCCTCGTTCAAGACCTCGCCAGAACGGAACACTGCGCAGTTGTTCTGCATGATGCGCTGCATTTCAAGGCGAAGCGCTGCCGTCCGGACTTCGCCCTTGGCGTGCCGCAATTTGTCGAGCCGGTCGAGCGATTTTTGCTCGCCGCCTTCCGGTATTGGGCGAACGGCCTCGTCGGGGTCGATAACTTCCGCGCAGTGCTTGGCGGCGGAACGTCCGAAGACAACCAGATCGAGCAGGGAATTGGAGCCAAGGCGGTTTGCCCCATGTACCGAAACACAGGCTGCTTCTCCGATGGCCATCAAGCCGGGAACCGTCGTGGCTTCACCATTAGTCTTGTTTAGCACGTCGCCGTTATAGTTCGTTGGAATGCCGCCCATGTTGTAATGGCAGGTTGGAATGACTGGGATGGGCTCCTTGTTCACATCGACACCGGCGAAAATGCGGGCCGTTTCGGAGATGCCTGGCAGGCGCTCCTCGATCACAGCCGGGTCTAGATGTTCCAAATGCAGATGGATGTGATCGTTCTCGCCTCCGACGCCGCGCCCTTCGAGAATTTCGACGGTCATTGACCGGCTAACGACATCGCGGGACGCCAAGTCCTTGGCCGACGGCGCATATCGCTCCATGAACCGCTCACCCTCGGAGTTGGTGAGATAGCCGCCTTCGCCGCGTGACCCTTCGGTAATTAACGCACCAGAGCCATAGATGCCGGTTGGATGAAACTGCACGAATTCCATGTCTTGCATAGGTAATCCGGCGCGTAGCACCATGCCTCCGCCGTCGCCAGTGCAAGTATGAGCGGATGTCGCGGAGAAATAGGCGCGACCGTAACCGCCGGTCGCCAGAATTACTTTCTTAGCGGCAAAACGATGTATCGTACCGTCGTCAAGATTCCAGGCAACGATGC